>JACMKW010000250.1 GCA_014379885.1 Rhizobacter sp. | reverse complement strand
GCAGGAGTCGGTGCGGGTGCCGGCGCCGGTGCGGGGGTAGGAGTCGGTGCCGGTGCGGGGGCAGGAGCCGGTGCCGCGGTACGCACGAAACAGCCCTTCACGGCATTGGGTGCCGGGTCACGGCCAAAGAATGCGTTCGTGCACTGGGCAGTGCCTGAAACAACCCGATCCATGAAGTTGGTTGCATTGCCATACCGAACGGTCGTCGAGGCCGCCACCGTGAAGGACTGGCCCTCCGTGGCAATGCGTGTCCAGCCAACGGGTGTCGACGGGGGAAGTGTCACGGCGAGTGCGTTTTCAGTGGCACCGGCGGTGTCAGAGACATCGGTTGCGGTGGTGTCGCTGCCACCACATGCGGCCAGCGCCATGCACAGGGCGGAAAGGGGGACTAACTTGAATCTGGTTTCGATCGACAAGGACATTTTCAAATTTCCGATAAGTTGACGCCCCTTGCGAGGGCTACAGGGCGTCGCACACGATGAGTTGCAACACAGCAAATTGAGGAACCCGACTTGAGCGGCTGCCACCATTTCGGTGCAACACCATCACGCTGAGACCTCGGACTAGCCAGCCTGAGTCACAGCGTTCATCGCCAGGAGCTGCAGGTTTGGTGTAGTCAGAATAGGGGCGGCCTCGCTAGGCGCTGTAAGTCGACCTGTCAACACGTATCCGTTGGGGTTTTTGCTAGAAGCCGACGAAAACGGCGCGAACCCCCCAGAACTGGGGGGGTACGGCATTTCGCAGGGTGATTTGGTCGGTAGGAAAACTTACTTGCATGAACCGTCGTTACAGGTTGACGCAGGTCCGGCGCCACCGCACAAGCAGAGATGGCCGGCATTTCCACCGCATTTGCGGCAAACCGCTTTGGTGCGTGCCGGCCCGCGTGCCGCGCCCGAGGCAAAATGAGCCTTTGCTGTCGTTGCCCCGGGGGAAAAATCAATGTCTGCGATCCGAACCGCCATGGCACTTGCAGCCCTGATGTGCTCGGCATCGGTCGTCGCCACCCTTGGCGGGCCTGTCGCCGTGACCGAGCGGCGCGCACCCGGCATCCTGCTCGACACCGCCGTTCCACGGCAGTTCGGTGACTGGCAGATCGACCCCTCGCAGGCCACTCAGGTCATCAACCCACAAACACAGCAACTTCTGGACAAGCTCTATGGCCAGGTACTGACCCGCATCTACGTGAACCCTCGGGGCTACCGGATCATGCTGTCCCTGGCCTATGGCAGCGACCAACGCGGTGCGCTGCAAGCCCACAAGCCCGAGGTCTGCTACGTGGCTCAGGGCTTCAGCCTGCTGCACAGCGAGAGTTCCGACATCGGCACCTCGTACGGCCCGATCCTCGGGCGGCGCATGAGCACCCAATTGGGGAGCCGGTTCGAGCCTGTCACCTACTGGTTCACGCTGGGTGACCAGACCGTGCGCAGCCGGTTCGAGCGCCGCATGGCCGAAGTGCGCATCGGCTTGACCGGGCAGATCCCGGACGGCCTGCTCTTTCGCGTGTCATCGATCGACCTCGAACCCAAACGGGCTTATGCGGAACACGATCGCTTCGTGAACGATTTGCTGGCCGCTGTCACACCGGCCGATCGCATCCGGTTGAGTGGGCTGGCGAGTACGCCATAACGCTCAATCACCCTGCGAATTTGTGTCCTCGGTGTGAACATTTCACGCCCTCGACCAGGGCCACGTTTCACCCCTCAATCGGGGTGCGGGCCCTGGCCCCCCAGGCCGCTACACTCGATGGCTTCAGGGTCTCAGCGCGCCCAGCGGGCACACGGGCCTGATCCCGACCTGATGCAAAACCCTTGACGAACCGAGCCTGGAGACAGCCTGAATGAATGTGGATCGACAACTCGGCAGACAAGCTGCGTGGCCTGGTTTGACCGCCTGCGTCATCTTGTTGTCGGGCATGTTCCTCTTGGGTTGCAGCAAGCCCGCCGAGAAGCCCGCATCGCAGGTGGCGGCCAAGGTCAACAAGCAAGAACTCACTGTCCACCAAATCAACTTTCTGCTGGAACAACAGCGTGGGTTGAAGCCTGAGCAGGCCGACGCTGCGCGCAAGCAGGCTCTGGAGCGCCTGATCGACCAGGAGTTGGCCATTCAAAAGGCAGGCGAGATCAAGCTCGATCGCGATCCGCGCGTGATGCAGCAAGTTGAAGCCGCACGGCGCGACGTGATTGCGCGCGCCTACTTTGAGCGTGTCGGCAATGGCGCGAGCAAACCATCCGAAGCGGAAATCTTCAAGTACTACACCGACAACCCGGCGCTGTTCTCGCAGCGCCGTGTCTACCAACTTCAAGAGTGGTTCGTCGAAGCCACGCCGGCACAAGCAGAGGCGGTGCGTGCCAAGGCGCTGTCGAGCAAGGCGATGGCCGAGTTCACCGACTACCTCCGGGCCAGCAACCTCAGGTTCGAATTCAACCAGGCGGTTCGAGCCGCAGAACAGTTGCCCTTGAACAGCCTGGCCGCTTTCGCAAAAATGGCCGATGGCGAAACGGTCATCCACGCCAAGCCGGCCGGGTTGCAGGTGATTGCGTTGATCAGCTCACGCAAGGAGCCGGTTGAACTCGCACGCGTGAAGCCAGTCGTAGAGCAGTTCCTGATGAACGAACACAAAAGTCGCATCATTGCCGACGACCTCAAGGCCTTGCGCACGGCGGCCGCGATCAGGTACGTGGAGGGTTTTGGAGATTCAGCCGACGGCGTTGGCTCGCAGCCAGCGGCGCCGGCATCCAGCTCCAGCCCCGCAAGCGGCGCACTCATCGGCGAAACAGCCATTGGCACTGGAATGGGTTTGAAATAAATGAAATACCTTCACACGTTGATGCGCCTCCTTGGCAGCACCGCTGCGCTGATCAGCACACTGCTACTGGCCTTGCCGCTCGCCAGCCATGCGCAGACAACTCCGAACAGCACAGCCAGTGCCCAGTACCGGCTGGCGACCGGCGACGTGATCCGCATCACCGTCTTTCAAAATATCGACCTCACGCTCGAAGCGCGTGTGAGCGAAACCGGCGTCATCTCCTACCCGCTGCTGGGCACGGTTTCCATCGGCGGCCTCACCCTGCCTCAAGCAGAAAAGCGCATCGCCGACGGCCTGCGCGACGGCAACTTCGTCAAACAACCTCAGGTGTCTATCTTGGTCACGCAGGTGCGTGGCAACCAGGTTTCGGTGCTCGGCCACGTGGGCCGACCTGGCCGCTTCCCGTTGGAGATGGCAGACACCAAGCTCACCGACATGCTCGCCACGGCCGGCGGCATTGGCGCCACAGGATCCGACACCGTGGTGTTGATCGGCCGGCGCAACGGTCAGCCTTACCGTGCAGAGTTCGACCTGCCGTCGATCTTCGGCGCCGCAAAGCGCGGCAGCGACGACGTGATCCTGCAGAACGGCGACGTGATCTGGATCGAACGCGCGCCCGTGATCTACCTGTACGGCGAAGTGCAACGCCCCGGCTCATTGCGCCTGGAACGCGGTATGAGCGTGATGCAAGCCCTGGCGAGCGTAGGCGGCATCACGCAACGCGGCACCATGCGGGGCCTGCGGGTGCATCGGCGCGATGCCGACGGCAAGGTGCAGGTCATCGAGTCACAACTCAACGACCCACTGCGACCGGACGACGTGGTGTACGTCCGCGAATCGGTCTTCTGATCCATCATGGGCAACAGCCTCAATTTTCGACAGGTTCTCCTGATCCTGCGGCTTCGCTGGCCGCTGGTGGTGGCACTCTTCACGCTGGTGGTGCTGATCGCCTACGGGGTGTCGTTGCAGATGCCCAAGAAGTACACGGCTGAAACCTCGTTGCTGCTGGACGTTCGCGCCGACCCCCTGGTCGCCACGCTGATGCCCTCGATCGCATCACGCGAGTTTCTGGGCACCCAGGTCGAAATCATCCAGAGCGACCGCCTCGCCGGCCGCGTGGTGCGCATGCTCGGCATGACCGACGGCCCTGCGGCGGTCGAACAATGGCGCCAGGCCACCCAAGGCCGGGTGCCGATCGAGACTTACTACGGTGCCATGTTGCGCAGCGGTTTGACTGTCGTGCCGGCTCGCAACACCAACCTCATCGACATCGGGTTCACCGGTTCAGACCCACGCTTCGTGGCCGCGGCCGCGAACGCGTTTGCGCGTGCCTACATCGAGTTCAGTGTCGAGTTGCGCATCGAGCCCTCACGGCAGTACGGCAGCTTCTTCGACGAACGACTCAAGAGCCTGCGCACCCAGTTCGAAGAAGCTCAACGCAAGCTGTCCACCTTTCAGCGTGACCGGGGCATCGTCGCCACAGAGCGCGTCGATCTGGAAAGCGCACGGCTCAACACCATCATGTCGCAGCTGTCCACAGCCCAGGCTGAACTGGCCGACACCAACAGCCGGCAGCGCAATACCGGCACTGAAACATCACCCGACGTGCAGCTGAGCTCGGTGGTTCAGGGGCTGAAATCGGAACTCGCCCGGGCAGAAACGAAGCTGAGCGAGATCAGCAGCATCGTCGGCTCCAACCACCCGCAACGTGTGCAGCTCGATGCACAGATCGCCGAGATCAAGCAGCAGATCACATCCGAAATGCGGCGGGTCTCTGGAGTCACCGCCACGGTCAACCGCGTGACCGGGCAAAAGATCGGCGAGCTGAGTGCGATGGCCGATGCCCAGAAACGAACCGTTCTGGCGCTGCGCGCGCAGTTCGACGAAATGGCGGTGCTGCAACGCGACGTCGAAACAGCCCAGCGCGCGTATGACGCAGTCGCCACACGGCGCAGCCAGGTCTCACTTGAAAGCCAGGCCGACCAGGCCAGCGCCCGTGTGCTGACACCGGCCGCCGAACCCCTGGCCCCATCGAGCCCGAACATCCGCAAGAACATGCTCGCGGCAACCGGGCTGGGACTGCTGCTCGCGATCGGAGCAGCCCTCGCATGGGAGTTGCTGGACCGTCGTGTGCGCAGCCCGGCCGACCTGACCATCGTCGAAGGCGTTCCCCTGCTGGGAGTGGTCTCTCCATGGGCAAACCGCGGAAGGGGCCCGCACCGCCCTCGCGGGCCGCTCAACCTGCCGCACACGGGCAAGAACATGCCACCACAGCTGACCTTGGAAGAGGGCAACTGATGGCGACAATGTCGTCGGGGAAAGCACGCGACGCAGACAGGTCAATCGGTGCGATTCTGGTGAACTCCGGTCGCTTGGCAATTGAAGACGTCGAACGCATCATCAATTTCCAGAAGGAGCACGAACTCCGTTTTGGTGATGCAGGCATGCAGCTCGGGCTTCTCACCGAGGCCGACATCTTCTATGCGCTGTCGCTGCAATTCGACTACCCCTACCTGAGTGGCCCAGGGCACCCCGTCAGCGACGAAGTGGTCGTGGCTTACCGGCCCTTCAGCGCCGAAGGCGAACGGCTGCGCTCGCTGCGCAGCCAGCTCCAGCTGCGCTGGTTCAAGGAAGGCGTGCCACGTGCCGCATTGGCCATTGTGGGCACCCGCCCTGGCGAAGGTCGCAGCTTGCTGGCGGCCAACCTCGCGGTCACCTTTGCGCAAGCCAAGGAGCGCACGCTGCTGATCGACGGCGATTTGCGCAACCCCCGCCAGAACCTGCTGTTCAAGGTGGAGAACCAGACCGGTTTGTCGAACCTGCTTACCGGGCGCATGCACGAGCAGGTGATCAAGCTGGTGCCAGGCATCCCCGGGCTCGCCATATTGCCTTCAGGGCCGATCCCGCCCAACCCCGAAGAGCTCCTCGGGCGCTCATCATTCGATCGCATCCTCGAGCAGAGCATGTCTGCCTTTGATGTCGTGATCATCGACACCCCGGCCATGACACTGGGGGCCGACGTGACGCTGCTCGCCCGCTTTGCCGGGGCGGCCTTGATCGTCGCGCGCAACAACATGACACGCACCGCAGAATTTCAGGAGCTGGTCGATCAGATGCAGGAAGCCGGCGTCAAGGTGGTCGGGTCGGTGCTCGTGGATGTGCCTGTCAAGAAGCCACAAAAGCTCAAGCAGCCACGGTGATTCACGTGAGCGCGCCTGACTCTGGCATTGCGGTGACCTCGGCGCGACCATTCGATCCTTGGGTACTGATGTTGATCGGCTTCGCGGCGATGTACGTCCCCGTCTATTGGGCCGCCAGCAAGGACCTGTGGCAAAACGAAGAACTCGCGCACGGCCCCCTCATCCTCGGCATTACCTTGTGGCTGTTCTGGCAAGCGCGCCATCAGATCGCGAGAGCATCTGGACGGCCGTCCACGGCATGGGGTTGGTCACTGTTCGCGGCAGGTGTACTGCTCTATGGTTTTGGGCGGGCCTTCTCGGTCGCAAGCATCGAGTTTGCCTCTCAACTGTTCGTGGTGACCGGCGGGCTGGCACTTCTGGGTGGGAGAGGCGCACTGAAGGCAGCATGGTTTCCCGTGCTGTACATGCTCTTCATGGTGCCACTGCCGGCCAGCATCGTCGATGCCGTGACGGGCCCCTTGAAGAGCTGGATCTCGGTCATCGTTGTCGACCTGCTTTACGCCGCGGGGTACCCCATCGCACGCGCCGGCGTGATGATCTCGATCGGCCCGTACCAGTTGCTGGTGGCCGATGCATGCTCGGGGCTGAACTCGATGTTCAGCTTGACGGCCATTGGTGCGCTGTTCATCTATTTCAGGGCACGCCCGCAACGCCTGCACAACACCCTCATGGTCGCGTCGATTCTGCCCATCGCATTCGCCGCCAACATCATCCGCGTGATCACACTGGTACTCATCACCTACCACGGCGGCGATGAAGCGGGCCGGGGCTTCCTTCACGGCGCCGCGGGCATCGTGCTGATGGCAGCCGCGCTGGGAATCTTGTTCGCGCTCGACGCAGTGCTTGCCGGCACGCTCGGCAGACCATCCCGCGCGGGCGCCCAGGCGCCGGTGCCGACGCCACGACAAGGAACCTGAGCACCCATGAAGGTCCCGGCATCCCTGAGGCGTCGCAGCCTGCGTGCAGGCGCGTGGGTGGGAGGCGGGCACGTCGTCGGCCAGGTCATGCGGCTCATTGGCAACTTGTTGCTGGCGCGCCTGCTGATGCCCGAAGCGTTCGGGTTGATGGCGGTGGTTTCAACGCTGATGCTGGCGCTGAACCTGCTGTCCGACATCGGCAGCGGAACCATCATCGTGCAAAGCCCGCGCGGCGCCGAGAAAGAGTTTCTCAACACCGCCTGGACCTTGCAGGCGATGCGCGGCGTGGGCATCTGGGCGATTGCCTCGTTGGCTGCGCTCGGGATTCTGTTTGGGCAAGCCCAGCACTGGTTTATCGCCGGGACGGTCTACGCCGATCCACGCTTGCCCCTGTTGCTCGTGGGGTCCACCTTTGCCATGGTGATCGACGGCTTTGGCACCGTCAACGGCAAGCTGGCCGAGAGAAACCTCGAGATGCATCGCATCTCGGTGATGGACATCGGTGCCCGCTTCGTGGCGCTCGCGGTAATGATCGTCGGCGCGTACCTCACGGGTTCGATCTGGTCGCTGGTAGCTGGCAACCTTATCTCCTCGGTGCTGCGTTGCGCGGTCGGCCACCAGTTCCTGAGCGGCCCGCGTGCACGCTTCAGGCTGGAGCCGCAGGCGATGAACGAGCTGCTGCACAAGGGCAAGTGGGTCATCGTCTCTTCTGGCCTCGGTTTTGTGGCCATGAACGGCGACCGCATGCTGCTGGGTGGCCTCATCGACACCACCACTCTGGGCCTCTACTCCATCGCGCTCGGACTGACCAGCATCGCCTCGGGGGCAATCCAGGCGGTCTTGGGCCGGGTGCTTCTGCCCGTGTTCAGCGAAGTCGTGAACAAACGCCCACACGAGCTGAGCGAGATCTACAGAAAGTTTCAGCAGCTCACTGACCTGTGCATCGGTGGTCTCGCCGGCTTCATGTTCATTGCCAGCGACCTCATCATTCACACCCTCTACGACTCCCGCTACCACGCCGCTGGCCACATATTCGCCCTGCTGGCCATCGGAGCGGTCGGTGCGCGGTTTCTGGTCGTGGAACAGATCTACATGGCGATGGGGCGCACGGCACTGTTGCCTGCCGCGACGCTGCCACGTGTGCTTGTGCTTCTGGTGGGGATTCCCATTGGCTACCAGGTGGCGCAACTGGATGGCGCTCTGGCAGCGATCGTTCTCAGTTCGTTCGTTAATTGGCCACTTGCAATCTGGTTCAGAGCCAAAAACGGTTTGAACCATGTTCGCAATGACTGGGTGCTGCCAGTCTCCATCACGGTTGGCCTGTCGCTCGGATACATGGCGGTCTGGTCGGTCGCGCACTTGAAGGCCTGACACCTGCCCACGGGATTGACGCCAGTACCCATGGCCGAGAGCATGGGGCACCCCATTGCCCGCTTCTTTATGTCCCATCCCTTGACCGAAGATCCCCTTCTGCTGACAGCGGCCATCACCCCTGGTGCCGTGCCCTTTGTCGCAGTTGCCGACGGTCAAGAGCGAGCCATCCAATACTTCTGCGCACTGATCAGCTGGATTCGTTCGTCGGGTGCCAAAAACATCGTGCTCTGCGAAAACACCGCCACCGAGGTTGATTTCACCGTGCTGGTCGAGCTGGCCCAAAGCCTCGGGAAAGACCTCGAAGTTCTGAAGTTCTCGGGCAACAGCGAAGCGCAACGTTATGGCAAGGGCTATGGCGAAGGCAAGATCATCGAGTACGCCGTCGACAACTCCAGGTTGCTCGCCCGGGCCACGAGGTTTTACAAGGCCACCGGCCGCCTGTTCCTGCCCGCATTCGACCGAGTAGCAGCCAGCACGCAAGACCGCGACCAACTCTTCATTGAAGACTATTACAAGCTCGAACCCCAGCTGAAGAAGTACCTGGCCCGCGGTGTTCTCCGAGCAGGGTCGGTGTTGAAGAACCAACCCCTGCTGGCCGATCCATTTGCCCGTCTCAGGCCCCACATCAGCCAGGCACTGAGATTGCCCGTCTGGGTGAATACCAGATTTTTCAAATGCGACATTGGCTTCTACAAGCAGCACCTGAAGCAGGTTTACATGCGCGCCGATGACGCCAATGGCTACTTCCTGGAGAACGTGTTTTTCGACGCCCTGAAGGGTTTCCCAAGCGCCAAGGTGTGGCACATGCCTTTGAACTGGGTGGGTGTTTCCGGCACGCTGGGCACCGTGGTCTATGGTGACAGCAACTATTCCGCCCCTGTTCGCAGCGAGGCCGAAGCGCTGTTCCGCTCCGGCAACCCGAAGCTGGCCCGCTCATGACACGCACCATTGTCATCGTCGGTGGCGGCCTGAGCGGCACGCTGACTGCCGTTCACCTGATGCGCCGCGCGGTACAAGCCGACCTGAAGATCGTGCTGGTCAACCGCTCGGGCTTGCTGGCCCGCGGTGTAGCGTATGGCACCCGCAGCGCCGACCACGTGCTCAATGTGCCGGCCGCGCGCATGAGCGCCTTCGAAGACGATGAAGGCCATTTCCTGCGCTACGCCCAGCAGCGCGAAGCGGGGCTTCAGGCCGGCAGCTTCGTGCGCCGCGAGCTGTATGGCGACTACCTCGAATGGACGCTGCAGAGTGAGCAGTCCGCGTTGTCGGAGCCACAGCGCTTCGAGCACCTGTGCGAGCACGTGCAATCGATGGACATCGACAAGCACGCCACGGTCTTGCAACTGGGCCACGCCCCACCCTTGCGTGCCGACCGCGTGGTGCTGGCATTGGGGCACTTTGCCCCAGCCGACCCTCGCCTGGACGATGCAAGTGCGCTCGGCAGCCCCCACTATGTGCGAGACCCCTGGCGTGCCGATGCGCTGGCCCACGTGGCGCCAGACGACCCCGTGCTGCTGCTCGGCAGCGGCCTGACCATGGTGGACATCGCGCTCGCCCTTGAAGCGCACGGCCACCGTGGGCCGATGGTGACGCTGTCGCGCCGCGGCCTGCTGCCGCAGCCCCATCGCACCGGAGGGGCGCCACCCATCGGCATCACGCTGCCCGACGAGTTGCTGGCCGGCCCACCCCATTTGCCGCACTGGCTGCGGGTGATTCGCGCGCAGTGCCATGCGCTTGCAGCCCAAGGCATCGACTGGCGCGAAACACTGGCCTCTCTGCGCACCGCAACGCCCACCCTCTGGCAGCGCCTGGACGATCGCCAGCGCGCTCAATTCTTGCGCCACCTGCAAACCCACTGGGACGTACACCGGCACCGCCTGGCCCCGGCACTCAACGAACGTTTGCAAGTCTTGTTGCAGCAAGGCCGCCTGCGCGTGCAGGCCGGTCGGCTGCAGGCACTGCAAGCTGACGGATCCAAGGGGCTGAACGCGATCTACCGGCCGCGCGGCGGTGGCGCACCCGTGTCGCTGCCTGTGGCTCACGTCATCAACTGTACCGGCCCCAGCACCGACCTGAAGCGCGCCCGCGAACCGCTGATGCAGTCGCTGCTGGCCAGTGGGCTGGTCACACCCGACACGCTGGGCCTGGGCCTTGCCGTCGCGGACGACTACGCATTGCAAGGGGCTGATGGGTTCGCCTCGCCGGTGCTGCGCTACATCGGCCCCTTCTTGCGCGCCCGCTACTGGGAGTGCACCGCCGTGCCCGAGCTGCGGCGGCATGCAAGGGTGCTGGCCGAGACGCTGTGTGCTGAGCGCCTTGACACACCTTAGAGCCGCTTGAGGCGCTGGCCTGGCTAAGCCGCGCTGGCCGAGAAATGCGGGTTGTCGAAACCCGGCTTGCCGTAGCGCAATTCCACGCCGCCCAAGGTTTCCACCTTGCCGCCTGCTGCCGCCAGCACGGCATGGCCGGCGGCGATGTCCCATTCCATGGTGCGCCCCAGCCGCGGGTAGAGATCGGCCTCACCGGCTGCTACCAAACACAACTTCAGCGACGAGCCGGCATTGGCCAAGGCAGCCACCTTGCGCCCGGCCAGAAACTGGTCGAGGGCCGCAGCATCGCCGTGTGAGCGGCTGGCCACCACAGTCAGCCCTTCGGCCGGCACCGCCCGGCAATGGATGGGTCGGCGGCCCGTTTCATCTTCCACATACGCACCCGCGCCGACGTGCCCGGCGAACAAACGCCCCAACGCCGGCGCCAGCACCACGCCCAGCGTGGGTTTGCCGTGCTCGATGAGCGCGATGTTCACGGTGAACTCACCGTTGCGGTTGATGAACTCTTTGGTGCCGTCAAGCGGATCGACAAGCCAGAAGCGTTCGCCCACCTTCGGGATGTGCCCTGCCGATACGGCTTCTTCGGCCACGATGGGAATGTCTGGAGTCAGCCTGGCCAGCGCGGCGGTGATCACAACCTCTGCCTTTTCATCGGCCTCGGTCACGGGGGAGGCATCTGCCTTGCCACGGGTGCCGAAGTCGGTGGCGTAGACCGCCATGATCACCTGGCCAGCATCGCGTGCGATCTGGACGATGGATTCGAGCCACTGGCCCGCTGAATTGGGGGGAAGCGTCACAAATTTCCTTTGTTTGAAGAAGCGATTGGATTAAGGTGCGCAAAGTTCTTTATGCACTAACCGCAAAAGTACAAAAGACATTAAATATTTACTGACTACAAATGAACTCCGAGGCAGCCGTCAATCTTGAGCAGTGGAACGCGCGTCGCAAGCGCGCGGTAGAACTGCGTGCGGCGGGTCGATCGCTGCCCGATATTCGTCAAGAAACTGGCCTGAGCGCCCCAACCATCATTGCGGCCTACAAGGCCTACCTCGACGGTGGGTGGGACGCGGTGCCGGTGCAAGGGCGAGGACGCAAACACGGGGTAGGCCGCGTCCTGGATGCTGCGCAAGAGCATGCGTTGCGCATGGTCTTGCGGCAAGCCCCTGAAGCGGTGGGAGTAAGTGCAGGCGTTTGGACTCTGGCCCACACCGCTCTATGGATCCAGACAAAGTTCGGCCTGCAGATCGAAGACCGAACGCTGTCGCGCTACCTCGTGCGCTGGGGGCTGGCGCTCGAACCCTGGCGGCGCGCGGCCAGCGCCACCGAAGCCGGGGCCACGTGGTGGGCGGCGACCTTGCCTGAGCTGGTCAAGACCGCCCGTTCGCGCGCTGCGCAGGTGGTGTGGTGTTGCGCCACACCGATGGCTGCAGACGATACAAGCAGCACCCCGAGCACCTTATTGCGGGCGCAGACCCTCAGGGGGCGTGTCGCCTGGGGTTGCCTGCCGGGTGATGTCAATGCGCAGGCGCTGTGGCAGCTGCTGTCGCTACTGGCCGATGAACTGGAAGCGCCGTTGTGCGTCGCGCTGAATGCGCCGCAGCTGCCGAAGTCGTCTTGGCCGTTGAGCACCTCTGCGCGCGTTGCCGTGTGGGGTTGTCCCATCGGCACCCCCGTATCCGCACCAGCATCGCCCGCTGAACCCACGCCCTTCGCGGTGGCGCCCTCCCCGAGCGCACCGCCGACCGAACCCACACGGGCACGTGCACCGCGCGCGCCTGCCCCCATTTCGACCCCTAGCGAGACCCCCGTTGCCATGAACACCAAGCTGACCCACCTGCAACACCTCGAGGCCGAAAGCATTCATATCCTGCGCGAGGTGGTGGCCGAGTGCGAAAACCCGGTGATGCTGTACTCCATCGGCAAAGACAGCTCGGTGATGCTGCACCTTGCACGCAAAGCCTTCTTCCCCGCGCCGCCGCCGTTCCCGCTGCTGCACGTTGACACGACCTGGAAGTTCCGCGAGATGTACGCCATGCGCGAGCGCATGGCCGCCGAGAGCGACATGAAGCTGCTCGTGCACCAGAACCCCGAAGCAGTGGCTCTCGGCATCAGCCCCTTCGTGCATGGCTCGCAGATCCACACTGACCTGTGGAAGACGCAGGGCCTGAAACAGGCGTTGAGCCAGCATGGGTTCGACGCAGCGTTCGGCGGCGCGCGGCGCGACGAGGAAAAGTCTCGTGCCAAGGAACGCATCTTCTCCTTCCGCTCGACGCAGCACCGCTGGGATCCGAAGAACCAGCGCCCCGAGCTCTGGCACCTCTACAACGCGCGCATGCACAAGGGCGAGTCGATGCGCGTGTTCCCCATCTCCAACTGGACCGAGCTCGACGTCTGGCAGTACATCTACCTCGAGAACATCCCCATCGTGCCTTTGTACTTTGCCAAGGAGCGGCCGGTGGTGGAGCGCGACGGCTCGCTGATCATGGTCGACGACGAGCGCATGCCGCTCAAGGCCGGAGAAACACCGCAGATGCGCAAGGTGCGCTTTCGCACCCTGGGCTGCTACCCGCTCACCGGTGCGGTGGAGTCCACCGCACAGACGCTGCCCGAGATCATCCAGGAGATGCTGCTCACACGCACCTCCGAGCGTCAGGGCCGCGTGATCGACCACGACTCCTCGGGCTCGATGGAAAAGAAGAAACAAGAAGGCTATTTCTAAGCTATTGCCCTAAGCCACGCAGCGCACCCGAGCACCAACACCATGGCCCACGTTTCCGACCTCATCGCAACAGACATCGAGCAATACCTGCGCAAGCACGAGCGCAAGAGCCTGCTGCGCTTCATCACCTGCGGCAGCGTCGATGACGGCAAGAGCACGCTCATCGGGCGCCTGCTCTATGAATCGAAGATGCTGTTCGACGACCAGCTCGCGGCCATCGAGGCCGATTCCAAGAAGTGGGGCACACAAGGTGGCGAGATCGACTTCGCGCTGCTGGTGGACGGCCTGGCCGCCGAGCGCGAACAAGGCATCACCATCGATGTGGCCTACCGCTTCTTCTCGACTGACCGGCGCAAGTTCATCGTGGCCGACACCCCCGGCCATGAGCAGTACACGCGCAACATGATCACCGGCGCGTCCACGGCCGATGTGGCGGTGATCCTGGTCGACGCGCGGCGCGGCATCCTCACGCAAACGCGACGCCACAGCTACCTCGTATCGCTGATCGGTATTCGCAAGGTGGTGCTGGCCATCAACAAGATGGACCTGGTGGAGTATTCCGAAAAGGTGTTCCGCAGCATCACCGAGGAGTACCGCACTTTCGCGGCGCAGTTCGGGCTGGAAGACATCACTGCCATTCCGCTGTCAGCATTGCGTGGCGACAACATCATCGAACGCAGTGCCCGCATGCCGTGGCACCACGGCACCACGCTGATGGGCTACTTGGAAACCGTGGGCATCGAAGAGACACGCCAGCAGGCCTGCGCCTTTCGCATGCCGGTGCAATGGGTCAACCGGCCGCACCTCGACTTCCGAGGCTTTTGCGGCACCGTGGCCAGCGGCACCATCAAGCCAGGCGACCGCATTCGTGTGCAACCCTCGGGCCGTGAGAGCCGCGTGGCGCGCATCGTCACCGCTGCAGGCGACCTGCCGCTGGCCGTAGCCGGCCAGTCGATCACGCTGACACTCACCGACGAGGTCGACATCTCGCGCGGCGACATGATCTCGGTGGCGGCCAGCCCGGCCGAGGTGGCCGACCAGTTCGAGGCAGCGCTGGTGTGGATGTCCGAAGACGCCATGCTGCCCGGGCGGCCCTACCTGATGAAAATCGGCACGCGCACGCTCAGCGCCACCGTCACCGAGCCCAAGTACAAGGTGAACGTCAACACCATGGAGCACCTGGCGGCCAAGAAGCTCGAGCTGAACGAGATCGGGGTGTGCAACATGGCGCTCGACCGGCCCATCGCCTTCGACCCCTACAAAGACAACCGCGACACCGGCGCGTTCATCCTCATCGATCGGATGACCAACAACACCATCGGCGCCGGCATGCTGCACTTTGCCCTGCGGCGTGCGCACAACGTGCACCTGCAGCCGGTCGACATGGACAAGG
>JACMKW010000249.1 GCA_014379885.1 Rhizobacter sp. | reverse complement strand
GCGCAGCCCCGGTCGGCGGCTTTTTTGTTGGATCCATCCGACACGCACGCCCTATCCGCCCGCGCTGGAGCAGGCCGGGTTCGATCCCGCGCGCTGGCTGGTGGTCCGTCCGCCGGACGAAGATGGTGTGGTGGCGCGCTGTGTAGCCGTCGTTCTCGAGGTCGTTGTGCTTGCCGCCGGCGCGGATGCACTTCTGCGCCGTGGTGGCGCGGCTGTAGCTGCGCTTGTCGAAGCCGAGGAACACGTCCTTGAACTGGTTCATGCCCGCGTTGGTGAACAACAGCGTGGGGTCGTCACCAGGAACCACGGGGCTCGACGCCACGATGGTGTGCCCCTTGGCTTCGAAGAACTTCAAGAACTGCGAACGGATTTCAGAGGCTTTCATGCCGTGCTCTCTTGAGTTGCTCTTGCGTGCAACTGCTTGATTTTTCGAGGGTTTTGATTATAGGTGGCACACCCAGCGCGAAGCCCCACCGGGCCCGTGAGACAAGCGCCAAGACTTATCATGCTCCGCTCACCCGGAGACCCTCTCATGGACACTCAAACATCGCCCCTTTCCCTGCTGGCCGACCCCAGCCTGTTGCGAACCAACGCCTTGATCAACGGCGAATGGGTGAGCGGCAGCAGCCGGTTCGATGTGACCGATCCGGCCACCAGCCAGAAACTGGTCGACGTGGCCAACCTCGGTGTGGTGGAAACACGCGCCGCAATCGAAGCAGCCCACAAGGCCTGGCCCGCTTGGCGAGCCAAGACGGCCAAGGAGCGTGGCGCGATCCTGATGAAGTGGTTCCACCTGATGCACCAGCACGCCGACGACCTGGCACGCATCATGACCGCCGAACAAGGCAAGCCGCTGGCCGAGGCCAAGGGCGAAGTGGTCTACGGTGCGAGCTTCATCGAGTGGTTTGCCGAAGAGGGCAAACGTGTTTACGGCGAGACCATCCCGACCACCGACCCCAACAAACGCTACTTGGTCATCAAGCAGCCGATGGGCGTGTGCGCGGCCATCACGCCGTGGAACTTCCCCATCGCGATGATCACGCGCAAGGTGGGCCCGGCCCTCGCCGCAGGCTGCCCGGTGATCGTGAAGCCAGCCGGGCAGACGCCGTTGTCGGCGTTGGCCATTGGTGAGTTGGCTCAGCGCGCTGGCTTGCCGGCCGGGGTGCTCAACATCATCACCGCAGACAAATCGGCCGAGATCGGCAAGGTGCTGTGCGAGAGCGAAATCATTCGCCATCTCTCGTTTACCGGCTCCACCGAAGTGGGCCGCATCCTGGCTGCGCAATGTGCGCCGACCATCAAGAAGCTCTCGCTCGAGCTGGGCGGCAACGCACCCTTCATTGTGTTCGACGACGCCGACATTGACAGCGCCGTCGAAGGCGCGCTGGCCAGCAAGTACCGCAACGCCGGCCAAACCTGCGTCTGTGCCAACCGGCTCTACGTGCAAGACAGCGTGTATGACCAGTTTGTGGAGAAGCTCGCCGTCAAGGCCAAGGCCATCAAGGTCGGCAACGGCTTCGAAGCCGGCATCACACAGGGCCCGATGATCGACGACAACGCCATCGCCAAGATCGAACGCCACGTGGCCGACGCGGTGGCCAAGGGCGCCACGGTGTTGACAGGCGGCAAGCGCATCGGCGCACGTTTTTTCGAGCCGACCGTGCTCACCAACACCACCAGCGACATGCTCTGCGCCAAGGAAGAAACCTTCGGCCCGGTGGCGCCGGTGTTTCGCTTCAAGACCGAGGAAGAAGCCGTGTCAATGGCCAATGCCACAGAGTTCGGTCTCGCGGCGTACTTCTACAGCCGCGACATCGGGCGCATCTTCCGTGTCGGCGAAGGGCTGGAATCGGGCATGGTCGGTGTGAACACGGGGCTGATCTCGACCGCCGAGGTGCCCTTCGGTGGTGTGAAGCAGTCAGGCCTGGGCCGCGAAGGTTCACGCCATGGCATCGAGGACTACGTCGAGATCAAGTACCTCTGTCTGGGCGACATCACGAAGTAGTCACTCGTTGGCGGGTGTCTGCATGCCGTAAGCGCCCAAGAGCGCTGCCGACGACGCGTGCCGAAGCAGCTGATCAGGCTGCTTGCCGTCTTGCGGAAACTGCGCCAGGCCCACGTGCGCCGAGATCGGCACGTCGGCGCCGGCCACCTTGAAGGGCTCGCGCACCGAACGCATCAGCTTGTCGATCACGTGCTGCGCGTCGGTGGGCGATTCGGTCGACGGCAACAGCACCGCGAACACATCGGTACCCAGCGAGGCCACCACGTCGCTGGAGCGCACGCCGGCACGCAGGCGCACGGCAACCTTGCGCCGTACCACGTTCACCGCCTCGTGGCCGTGCCCGGCCTCCACACCCTGCAGGCCATCAATGCGAAACACCAGCACGCTCACCGGTTTGGGTTCGCGCTCACGCAAGGCCAGGATCTGGCTCATGTGCTCGATGAGCTGTTGGCGGTTGGGCAGGCCGGTACCGAGGTCCGTGGCATAGGCCTTGCGCGCTTCGGAATCGACCCGCTTGCGTTGGGCGGCGAGGCGCACACGCTGGGCCAGCGAGACAGCGTCGGCTTGCAGCACCACATCTTGAACGCCGGTGGTCAGCAGGCGCTGCTGCGTAGCGGCGTCCATGGCATCGGTGACCACCAGCACGGCGGCTTCAGCGCAGGCCGCCGACAACGCAGCCCAGGCGATGGGTGCTGCTTGCGCACCACCCGGCAGATAAAGCAGCACCACGTCAGCGCCGGGAGCAACCGAGGCCAGCGAGTCGAGACCGGTCAGGCTCTCTGCGACAAACGGCCCCCAGGGCCCCCCATCGGGCAAGCAGAACGCCGATTCCCCAGGCGTTGTGTCGGGCAGGCCCACCCACACCACGCGCAGTTGTTTGTCATTCATCCCTGGCTCCCTCAAGGCACAGCACAACCGGCCGCAAAAACGACACGGGCCGCAACTGCGGCCCGGCGGAAACTGGAGCGGGTGAGGGGAATCGAACCCCTGTATGAAGCTTGGGAAGCTGCCGTTCTACCATTGAACTACACCCGCAATTGGGGCGGATTCTAGCGTGGTGCGCAGCTGCGGCTAAGGGTGAGCGATGGCGGGCTCCGCCGCGTAGAACGTGGCGATACGCTGACGCAGCAGTTCAGGCTCAATGGCCGCGTCGAAATCGCCCACACGCTGCTCGATCAACGGGTACCAGGGGTAGGTGCGAGCCCGGGTCAGCTTGCGCTCCACCAGTTCGTCGGTGCTCATCAGGCGGCGGGTGGACGCAACACCGACCACGGTGTTCGGCGGCACGTCCTTGGTGACCACGGTGCCCGCACCCACCACGGAATTGGGCCCGATCGTCACGCCCGGCATCACGATCGCACCGTAGCCGATGAACGAGTTGTCGCGAATGTCGATCTTGCCGACGGCGTCGAGTCGCACCCCGTAAGCGTTGTTCAGCACCCGGATCGAGCCGTCATGCCCGATGAACGTGGCCACTGAGATGCCGCAATTCGAGCCGATGCGCACGTAGCCTGGGTCGGTGAACACGGCCCCCTTGGTGATGGTGGTGTTTTCGCCCACCGAATACAGGCCGCCCCAACGACGCAGGTACTTCGCGTACTCATGGTTGGAGGGGTTGCACACACGCAACCACACCGGCGCGAGGCGGCCGTGTTCGTGCGCGAGGTACTGCAGCAGGCGTCGAATGAGGTTCATGAACACGATGCTAGGCGTGCGGCTCAGAGCGCCCAACGAAGCAATTCGCGCTTGCTTATGTAGCGTGTCGGCAAGCAGGTGAACATGCCTCAAACAATGCACGCTAGGTCAAAAAAAACCTGAGCGCTGCGGCATGCACCCGCCCGCACAACCGTTCCACCACTCCTGTTGCGCCAGACAGAACCCGATTTATCTAGGTATTTTTGGTAGCAAAGTGAGCGCGCCATGAGCGGTGAACCCAAGCGGAACAAGATCTCAGGGAAACCGCTATACGCCAATATTGCACGCTCGTTCACTATTTGCCTCCTGCGAGCCCGCCCTTCAGCAGGCAGTGCGTCAGATCCATAAGCCGTTTCGGCACACAAAAGGAGACAGTCGAATGAACCAGCACCAACACCCCGGCATCGACAAGAAGCGAGCCCGCAAGACACGTCTCGCGCAAACGTCCCTTGCCATAGGCGCTTTGCTCATGTCTGCAGCCGCGCAGGCTGATGTATTGCTGCAAGAGAGTTTCGCCGCCGGCCTGGGTAGTTTCACCGCTGCAGGCACAGTGACCACCGGCACCAACGGTGCGCGCATGCAAGGCTGCTTCGGTTGCACCGATGGCTCAATCCGGTCGGCCGCCTTCAGCACCGTGGGTTTCAGTAACCTCACGCTAAACTTCAGCCGAAGTTCGTCAGGGCTCGATACTGGCGAGGCCGGCATCGTCGAGTTCTCGACCAATGGCAGCACCTACAGCGTGCTGGAGTCGAGCCGCACCACCTCTGGGGCGGCGACCTTCGCGCTGCCTCTCACAGCGACGGGCCAGAACACGGTGTACCTGCGCTTCCGCGTGGACGCCAGCAGCTCATCCGAGACCTACACAGTCGCGAACGTGCGCGTAGAAGGCACGCGCACCTCCACTCCCCCTACCACAGGCGCTAGCGACCCGGGCACCGGGCCGTGGGCACTGGTTTCGGCAGCCAACGTCGCCGCTCAATGCAAGCTCGACACCGCCTTGCTGCAGCAGGCCAACCGCACGCTCGGACTGTCGTACGCGATCGTGCGCTACGGCAAGCTGTGCCACGAGTACTACCCGAGCGGGCGTGACTCGGTCAGCCAGGTCTACTCGACCACCAAGACCATGGGCTCGCTGACCGTCGGCGCGTTGATTCACCAGACCAAGAACATCCCGGTCACCACCACACGCAAGCGCGGCCCGCTGGGTGAGTTCCAGCGTGTCGACCACTGGCTCGACAGCGTCACCTTCCAGCAGGCCTCGACCACCGCGCACGTGCTGGGCATGGTGAGCGAAGCGTCGCCCAACCTCAACTACCCGAACCGCGAGTTCGTGTACGACACGGTCGGCAGCGATGCCATCAACCGGCTGAGTGATGTGGTCAACACCGTGGTGACGCAAGACACCGCGCGCCTGGGCAGCAACATCGGCGCGTTCTGGCAGCGCTACCTCGCAACGCCGCTCGGCTTCGAGAATTCCACATGGGGCACCTCGAACACCAGCAAGAACTTCGCGACCAGCTGGCAAACCACCGTCCGCGACATGGCCCGCCTGGGTCTGCTGATGAACAACGGGGGGATGTGGAACGGTCAGCGCCTGATCGACCAGGACTACGTCTACAACATGGGTCACACCTCGTTCGAAGACGCCAACACGCGTTACGGCTACCTGACCTGGCTCCAGGAGGAAGACAGCTGCGCACCCAAGCCTCAGTACCGCAGCTACCCGCATGGCCCGGTGTCGAACGCGCCGAGCTGCCTGCGCCCGGGAGGCTGCCCTGCGCAGCAGCACGACGTGGGCGTGTTCTTCGCGGCCGGCCTGGGGGGGCAGTACATCATCGTGCACCGCGGCCTCGACATGGTCATCGTCGTGAAGGACTCCGGCGGCCAGTCGGGTTCCGAGCCGATGCGTTTCTGGGAAGCCCTGCGCCCTGCCGTGATTGCCCTGGATCCAACCTACCGCAACAACGCCTCGGGCTTCTGCGCCGCCTACGGTGCGGGCAATTACGCGCCCGACTTGAAGCTGTGGGAGGGCGATCGCTAAACCGGGTGATGGGTGCGGCGCTTCCCTCGGGCCGGTGCCTACGGTGCCGGTACAGCAGGCACAATGCGGGCCCGCCAGCCGGGCCCGCCTCATGACCGACCCCATAGCTCCACCCGACCACCCTGCGCACACGCGCCGCCCCATCCGCAGCTTCGTGCTGCGGGCAGGCCGCATGGGCAGCGGCCAGGTGCGAGCACTGGAAACGCTGGGGCCGACATTCGTGGTGCCTTACGTGCCGCGGGTGCTGGCGCCACAGCAGTTGTTTGGCCGCACGGCGCCGCTGGTGCTGGAGATCGGCTTCGGCATGGGCGACGCCACCGCTCAGATAGCTCAAGCACTGCCGGGCACCGACTTCCTGGGTGTAGAGGTTCACACGCCGGGTGTGGGCGCCCTGCTCAAGCACATTGACGAAAGGCGCTTGAGCAACCTGCGGATCGTGCAGCACGACGCTGTCGACGTGCTCGACCACATGACGGCACCGGGCTCATTGGCCGGCGTGCACATTTTCTTTCCCGACCCGTGGCACAAGAAGAAGCACAACAAGCGCCGGCTGGTGCAACCACCCTTCGTCGCCAAGCTGGTCACGCGGCTCGCCCCCGGCGGCTACCTGCACTGCGCCACTGACTGGCAGCCCTACGCCGAGCAGATGCTGGAAGTGCTGTCGGCCGAGCCCGGCCTGCGCAACACGGCCGACGGCTATGCGCCCAAGCCCGACTACCGCCCGCTCACCAAGTTCGAGAACCGCGGCTTGAAGCTCGGCCACGGGGTGTGGGATCTGGTGTTCGTCAAGGCTTGAGCCGGCTGGCCGGCTGCGGTACTCCGCAGACGAGGGGCCGTCAGGCACTCCAGTTCACGAGCCCGCTCCATGCGGTGCCCAGAACGACCAGCCCGAACACAATGCGGTACCAGGCAAACGCCGTGAAGTCGTGCGTGGACACGTAGCGGATCAGCCAGCGAATGCACACCAGCGCACTGGCAAAAGCGAACACGGTGCCGATCAGGAACATCGGCAGGTCGGCCCAATGCAAGAACTCACGCTGCTTCCACACCGAATACGCACCAGCCCCCATCAGCGTGGGAATGCCCAGGTAGAAGCTGAACTCGGTGCCCGCCTTGCGCGAAAAGCCGAGCACCAGCGAGCCAATGATGGTGGCGCCCGAACGGCTGGTGCCGGGGATCAGCGCGAGGCATTGAAGCAGCCCTACCTTGAGCGCATCGGCCACGCTCATGTCGTCCACCGTTTCGACCCGCGCCAAGCGCGCGCCTTCGAGATCACGTTCGCCATAAAGGCGTTTGTGGCGGCGCTCCACCCACAGGATGATCAAGCCACCCACGATGAACGCCACCGCCACCGGCACGGGTTTGAACAGGTGCTGCTTGATGATGCTGCCGAAGGCCAGGCCCAGCACCACCGCAGGGATGAAGGCCACCAACACGTTGCGGGCGAAGCGCTGGGCCACTGGGTCGCTGCGCAGACCGACGACGGTGCGGCGCAGGCGTTCACGGTACTCCCAGATCACCGAGAACATGGCACCGGTCTGGATAGCGATCTCAAACACCTTGACCGTGTCGCCGGTGAAGTCGAGCAACGAGCCGGCCAGGATCAAATGCCCAGTGCTTGAGATCGGCAAGAACTCGGTCAGGCCTTCGACGATGCCCATGATGGCGGCCTTGATCCACAACGCGATGTCCACACCGGCTCCTGCAAAAACGACGGGCGATGATAGCGGCGGGTGCTTTACATCACTTAACTGTGAACAAGCCAACACCTGCATCGCCTCGGTTAGGCTCTCGCCTTGACCCCGCACTCCAGCGGGCCTACATTACTGACCAATTAGTCAGTATCTCCCCTTCATGTCTAAACCCTCCCTCGTTGCGCCCACACGGCAGCGGCGCAAAGAAGCGCGACCGCAAGAGCTGCTGGACGCTGCTCTCGCGCTTTTCGTCGAAAAAGGCTTCTCCGCCACACGGTCGGACGAGGTGGCCGTGCGTGCGGGCGTTTCCAAGGGCACGCTCTACCTCTACTACCCGAGCAAGGAAGAGCTGCTCAAGGCCGTCATTCAGCAAAACCTCGGGCAGTTGATTGCCGAAGGCAGCGGCATCGTCGACGAGTTCGAAGGCCCGTCGGCCGAACTGCTCGCGCTGCTCATGCGCATCTGGTGGGACCGTGTAGGCAACACGCCGGCCGGTGCCATCCACAAGATCATGATGTCGGAGGTGCGCAACTTCCCCGAGATTGCGCAGTTCTACCGCGACGAAGTCATCCAGCCCGCCAGCGACCTGCTGGCGCGCACGCTGAAGCGCGGTGTGGACCGCGGCGAGTTTCGCGAGATGCCTGTCGTTGAAGTCACGCAGGCACTGTTCGCGCCGCTCATCTTCATGGCTTTGCACAAACACTCGTTCGGTGCCTGCTCCGCCGAGGGCATGGACATCAACTGCGATCTGGTGATCGACACCCATATCGATCTGATGCTGCACGGCCTGCTCAAGCACGGCACCCCGGTAAAAGGAAAAAAGAGTTCATGAAGAAAAGCTGGCTGAAGTGGTTGATCGTGGCCGTGGTCTTGCTGGGAGTGGGTGCGGTGGTAGCCAAGAGACTGCAGATGCGCAAGCTGGAGCGCGCCGCCGCCACAGCGCCTGCCAAGGCGCCCGCGGGGTTCGATCTGTCGCCCCATGACGTGGTGGTGGCCGGTTCGCAAGAGCTTGCGCGCACGCTGGCGGTCTCGGGTGGTCTCAAGGCCGTCAACAGCGCGTTCATCAAGGCCAAGGTGTCGGCCGAGGTGAAGTCGCTCACCGTGCGCGAAGGTGACACCGTCAAGGCAGGCCAATTGATCGGCCAGCTCGACACCTCGGAGCTCGTGCTGCGGCTGCGCCAGGCCGAACAAACGGCCGCCTCGTCACGCGCGCAGGTCGACATTGCCAAACGCACGCTGGAGAACAACCGCGCCCTGGTGGCCCAAGGGTTCATCTCAGCCAATGGGCTGGAGACCTCGGTGTCGAATGCCGGTTCGGCAGAAGCCACCTACGGTGCGGCGACTGCCGCCGTTGACCTGGCGCGCAAGTCGCTCGCCGATGCGCATTTGGTGGCGCCCATCTCCGGCCTGGTATCGCAGCGCTTGGTGCAAGTAGGCGAAAGGGTGTCGATCGACACACGCATCGTGGAAGTGGTTGACCTCTCGCGCATCGAGCTCGAAGCCGCCATGGCGCCGGAAGACGTGGTCGACATCAGGGTGGGCCAGACTGCCCGCCTGCAGGTGGATGGTTTTGCCGCCCCGCTGCCGGCCAAGGTGGCTCGCATCAACCCCAGCACCCAGAGCGGCACCCGCGCCTTGATGGTGTACCTGGCGCTCGACCCCCACCCCGGCTTGCGCCAGGGCTTGTTCGCCAAGGGCAGCATCGAGCTGCAACGCCGCTCGGCACTGGTGGTGCCAACCAGCGCGGTGCGCATCGACCAGGCCCGGCCCTATGTGCTGGCGGTGGTCGACGGCAAGGTCGCGCTAAAGAACGTCACCCTCGGCGCGCGTGGTGAAGTGAGCAGCGCATCGGGGCGCGAGAGCGTGGTCGAGTTGACCGAAGGCCTGACGCCAGGCACGACAGTGCTGCGCGGCACGGTGGGCCTGTTGCGCGAAGGCACCCCGGTGAACCTGTTGCCTGTTGCCGCCACGATGGCGGCGGCTTCCGCGTCCCGCTGAACCACCCGCGAGCGAATACATCACCATGTGGTTCACACGCGTTTCCATCAGCAACCCCGTCATGGCCACGATGGTCATGCTGGCCTTCGTGGTGCTCGGCCTGTTCAGCTACCAGCGCCTGGCAGTCGACCAATTCCCCAACGTCGACTTCCCCACCGTCGTGGTGGTGATGGACTACCCCGGCGCCTCGCCCGAGATCGTCGAGAGCGAAGTCACCAAGAAGGTCGAAGAGGCCGTCAACACGGTGGCGGGCATCAGCTCGCTGTACTCGCGCTCTTATGAAGGCACCTCGGTCGTCATCGTCGAGTTCAACCTTGACGTGGACGGCCGCAAGGCGGCCGACGACGTGCGCGAGAAGGTCTCATTGATCCGACCCTTGCTGCGCGACGAGGTGAAAGAACCCCGCATCTCGCGCTTTGACCCGCAAAGCGTGCCCATCTTCAACGTGGCGGTGCTCGCCACCGATGGCAAGAAAAGCTCGCAGGAGCTGACCACCTGGGCCACCCAGGTGCTGCAAAAGCGGTTGGAGAACGTGCGTGGCGTGGGCTCGGTGTCGCCGGTGGGCGGCGTGGCGCGCCAGATTAACCTCTACGTGAGGCCGGCCGCGCTTGAAGCGCTCGGTGTGAGCGTGGATCAGGTTGTGGCGGCCGTGCGGAGCGAGAACCAGGAACTGCCCATGGGCGCCATTCGCTCCATCGAGCAGGAGCGTGTGGTGCAGATCAACGCGCGGCTCAAGCGGCCCGAAGACTTCCGCGAGATCGTGGTGGCGCGCAAAGGTGGCAATGCTGTTCGGCTGTGGCAGGTGGCCGACGTGACCGACGGGCCGCAAGAGGTGGAAAGCCTCGCGCTCTACAACGGCCAGCGCACGGTGCTTTTGTCGGTGCAAAAGTCGCAAGGCGAAAACACCATTGGCGTGGTTGATGGCTTGAACAAGGCGCTGGCCGAAGCGGCTTCGCTGGTGCCGCCGGGCGTGAAGGTCGAAGTCATTCGCGACAACTCGCGCGCCATTCGCGTCTCGGTGGCTAACGTCAAGCGCACGCTTTTCGAAGGTGCGGCGCTCACGGTGTTGATCGTCTTTCTGTTCCTGAATTCGTGGCGCTCCACCGTCATCACCGGCCTCACGCTGCCGATTGCGCTGATCGGCACCTTTCTCTTCATGTACCTGTTCGGTTTCACCATCAACAACATCACCATGATGGCGCTGAGCCTGTGCGTGGGGCTGTTGATCGACGACGCCATCGTGGTGCGCGAGAACATCGTGCGCCATGTGCAAATGGGCAAGTCCGCGCACGAAGCCGCTCTCGCCGGCACCAACGAGATCGGCCTGGCCGTGCTGGCCACCACGCTGTCGATCGTGGCGGTGTTCCTGCCCATCGGCTTCATGGGCGGCATCGTCGGCAAGTTCTTCCACGAGTTCGGCATCACCATCGTGGCGGCCGTGCTGATCTCGATGTTCGTGAGCTTCACGCTCGACCCCATGCTCTCCAGCATCTGGCATGACCCGCAGGCGCATGGCCACGCTCACCAGGGGCCACCAGTCACGCTGTACGACAAGACCATCGGCCGCGTCACCAAGCTGTTTGACCGCCTCACCGAATGGTTGTCGCGTGCCTACCAGAACATTCTTCGCTGGTCGCTCGCACACAAGCTCGCCACCCTGGGCATTGCCCTGGCCACCTTCGTCGGCAGCATCGTGCTGGTGCCGGTGCTCGGCACCGAGTTCGTGCCCAAGGCCGACCTGTCTGAGACGCAAGTCAACTTCTACACACCGGTGGGCTCGTCCCTCGAAGTGACCGAATCGCGCGCACGCCAGATCGACGCCACGCTGCGCCAGATGCCCGAGGTGCGGTACACCGTCACCACGATCAACAGCGGTCAGGCCGCCGGCAAGATTTACGGTGCCACCTACGTGCGCCTGGTTGATCGCAAAGACCGCCAGCGCAGCATCGACCAGATGACGGTGCCCCTGCGCGAACAGCTGGCCCGCATTCCGGGCGTGACGGTCACCAACATCGGCCAGACCGATCTGGGCGGCGGCAAGAGCCTGCAGTTCTCCATCCAGGGCAGCGACCTGGCGGAGCTGGAGCGCCTGTCGAAAGGCATCATGGTCAAGCTGCGTGACATTCCCGGCCTGGTCGATCTTGACAGCACGCTCAAGCCCAACAAGCCCACCATCTCCATCGACGTGAAGCGCGACGCGGCGGCCGACGTGGGCCTGAACGTCAATGCGCTGGCCACCAGCCTGCGTACCCTGGTGGCAGGCACCACGGTGGGCAACTGGCGCGCGCCCGATGGCGAAAACTACGATGTGAACGTGCGCCTCTCGCCCGAGTCACGCGGCTCCATCACCGACCTGCAGCGCATGCCCATCAACGTGGCAGCAGGCGCCGACGGCTCGCCGCGCTCGGTGCGCCTGTCGCAAGTGGCCGACGTGAAGGCATCCACCGGCCCGAACCAGATCAACCGCCGCGACCTGAACCGCGAAATCAACATCGACGCCAACGCCTTCGGCCGCAGCGGCGGCGAGGTGTCGGCTGACATCCGCAAGGTGCTCGACGGCATCAACTGGCCGCCCGGCTACCGCTACAGCTTTGGCGGGTCTACCAAGAACATGAACGAGTCCTTCAGCTACGCGGTGGGCGCGCTGGCGCTCGCGATCGTCTTCATCTACATGATCCTCGCGAGCCAGTTCAAGAGCTTCCTGCAGCCGCTCGCGCTGATGACTGCCCTGCCGCTCACGCTGATCGGCGTGGTGCTGGCGCTCTTGATGTTCCGCTCCACGCTGTCGATGTTCTC
>JACMKW010000248.1 GCA_014379885.1 Rhizobacter sp. | reverse complement strand
CCACACCTTGGCGACGAAGTTCTTGCGGCCCAGGTCGTGGCGGCTGATTTTTTGCTGCTCCAGTTGGCGCTCCACCACGATCTGCGTGGCAATGCCGGCGTGGTCGGTGCCCGGCACCCACAGCGTGTTGTCGCCCTTCATGCGGTGGTAGCGCGTGAGCGAATCCATGATCGTCTGGTTGAACGCATGGCCCATGTGCAGCGTGCCCGTCACGTTGGGCGGTGGTAGCTGGATGCTGAACGACGGCTTGGTGGCGTCGAGCGTCGGTTCGTAGACGCCGCTCGCCACCCACAGCGGGGCCCATTTGGCTTCGATGGCGGCGGGTTCGAAGGATTTGGCGAGTTCGGTCATGGGCAAGTGCGGGGCAAGGGCGGCACCAGGTGTCGGCGCGGCCGGGCAGAGGCGGGGAAGGCCCGAATTGTAGGCGGCGCCCCCCCGGCGTACAGGCGTACGAGACTGGCCTGGGCCTTTCGCCGATACTTCCGCGGCAGGCTGACATGACCTGCACTACATAAACATCATCGAGGAAGGAAAACCATGACCGACACCACGAATCGCTTTCAGCCGCCAGGTGCAGAACTGGACTTGGCGCACAGCGGCCAGAAGCTCGACCTCAAGGCGATCTACACGAGCTACAACGGCCGTATTTCTCGCAAGGTGTTCTGGATCTACGGCGTGCTGCTGCTGATGGTGGGCGCCATGGTCGTTTTCGGCATCATCGCCGCCGTGTACTCGGCTTCTTCAACCCTTGGCACGATCCTGGCCATTCCGGCCTACATTGCCCTGCTATGGGTCAGCTTCGCGATTCAGGTCAAGCGCTGGCATGACCGCGACAAATCGGGTTGGTGGGTGTTGATCGGTTTCATTCCAGTCATCGGCGGCATCTGGGCCCTGGTCGAAAACGGCTTCCTGCGCGGCACGGTGGGCTCCAACCGTTTTGGCGACGATCTGACCGACCAGTACTGATCTGTTTATGCTGGCGCAGACCCCGGCAGTCCCTGTCGGGGCGCTCATCGCAGAGTGAAACCCATGTCCAAGCTCAGCAAGGTTTTTCTGACACTGGCGCTTCTCGTCGGCTTCGGGGCGGCGCTGTTCTTTGCCCTGCGCGGGCAGCAGATGAGCGTGGCCGAAAAAGCGATCGCGTCGGCGACCGACCTCACCGGCGTCATCGCCCTCGACGTGGAGCCGTTCTTCAAGGACGAGCGGGTGCGCAAGATCCTGGCCGACAACCGCCTGCCGGTGGCCGTCACCCGCGTGGGCAGCCGCGAGATGGCGGCCAAGGTGGTGCCGGGGCAGATGCCCGACTTCATCTTCCCGTCGGGCGTCGTCGCGGCCAACCAGGTGAGCGACGCGGCGCGCAAGGCCGGCATCGCGGTGGCGCAGTCGTCGCCTTTCCACACGCCGATGGTGATTGCCAGCTGGGCGCCGGTGGCCAACATTTTGGTCGCCAATGGCATGGCCAAGCCCTTGGGCGAGCGCACCTTTGGGGTCGACATGGCTCAACTCACTACAGCCATGCTGGCCAAGAAGCGCTGGAAGGACTTAAAGGATTCGAAGGCCTATGACGTGGGCCGCAGCGTGCTCGTCTCCACCACCGACGTGCGGCGCAGCAACTCGGCGGCGATGTACCTCGCGCTCACCAGCTATGCGGTGCATGGCGACGTGGTGACCGACCGCGCCACCGCCGTCCCGCTGGCCACGCGCCTGGCCGAGCTGTTCAAGCGTCAGGGCTACCAGGAGAACTACGTCAACGGCAACTTCGACGACTACGTGGCCATTGGCATCGGCAAGACGCCCATGGCCTTCATTTATGAAAACCAGCTCGTCAACTACGCGCTGGAAAAGAAGGGCGTGGGCACCGACATGGTGTTGCTGTACCCGCAGCCCACCATCGTCAACAAGGTGGTGTTCATCGCGGTGAGCGAGCGCGCCAAGGCGCTGGCCGACCTGCTCGCGCGCAACGCCGAGCTGCAGCGCATTGCGGTGGGCTACGGCTTTCGGGTGGCCGACACCGGCGTCTTCATGCAAGCCGTCAAGCCCACCGGGCTGGCGGTGGAAGAGCGCATCACCCAGGTGATCGACCCGCCTTCGTTTGAGCTCAT
>JACMKW010000247.1 GCA_014379885.1 Rhizobacter sp. | reverse complement strand
GTCGGTCTGGTCTATTGGGAGAACGGCTTTCGCAACCTCACCAACAACAAGCGTGCGGTGGCCAAGCTCGAAGACCTGGAGGGCATCAAGCTGCGCGTGATGCAGAACACCGTGTTCCTCGACAGCTTCAAGACGCTGGGTGCCAATGCCATTCCGTTGCCTTTCAGCGAGCTCTTCAGCGCGTTGGAGACCAAGGCGGTTGACGGCCAGGAGAACCCGTTCAACACCATCCTCTCCAGCAAGTTCTATGAGGTGCAGAAGTACCTCACCGTGACCAACCACGTCTACAGCCCGTGGATCGTGACGGTGAGCAAGAAGTTCTGGGACACGCTCACACCCGCTGAGAAGAAGGTGCTGATGGATGCTGCCGTGAAGAGCCGCGACTTCGAGCGCAAGGACACGCGCGACGAAGCGGCCAAGGCGCTGGCTGATCTGAAGGGCAAGGGCATGCAGATCAACGAGCTGTCAGCGGCCGAGGCGGGGCGCATGCGTGACAAGCTCGGTGCGATCAACACCTCGATCGCAGCCAACGTCGGCCAGGATCTCTGGAATGAGACTCAGGGTGAGGTGGCGAAGCTGCGCAAAAAATGATGGGCTGATGCCTGTGCGGGGCTTCGATACCTCAGCCTGAGCGGTCGGAGGTGTGCGGGGCATCGAATACACACACCCCACTCAGGCTGACCCTTCGACGGGCTCAGGACAGGGTCCGCTTCGCGGATCGAAGCCCCGCTCCATTACTGCGACACGTGAATCACATCCCGCACCACCGGGTAAATTTGGCTCTTCCAGCGCCGCCCGCTGAACACGCCGTAGTGGCCCACGCCGGCCTGCACATAGTGCGTGCGCATGTAGGGCCGCAGGCTGCTGCAGAGGTCTTGCGCGGCCAGCGTCTGGCCGGTGGCGCAGATGTCGTCGCGCTCGCCTTCCACGGTGAGCAGCGCCGTGCGGCGGATGGCCGCCGGGTTGATGGTGCGGCCCCGGAACTTGAGTTGACCTAGCGGTAGCGCGTATTCCTGGAACACCAGGCTCACGGTTTCCAGATAGAACTCGGCCGGCAGGTCGGCCACGGCGAAATACTCTTCGTAGAACTTGCGCGTGTGCTCGGCCTTTTGCAGCTTGTCTTCGTCTGCCGGGTCGGCAAGGTTGGCGTAGTACTCCTTGAAGGCGTTCACATGCCGGTCTTTGTTCATTGCCATGAAGGCGGTGAGCTGCATGAAGCCGGGGTAGACCTTGCGGCCGCCGCCGCGGTGGCGCCAGGGCACCTGGCTCACGAGGTTCTTCTCGAACCAGTCGATGCCCTTGGTCATCGCCAGCTTGTTGACCTCGGTCGGGCTGATGCGGCAATCAATTGGGCCGGCCATCAGCGTGAGGCTGGCCGGTGTGGCGGGGTGGTTGTCTTCTGACATCAGCGCCACTGCGCTCAACGCCGACACGCAGGGCTGGCAAATCGCCATCAAGTGGCTGCCGGGGCCGATCACGCCCAGGAATTCGATCAGGTGCTCGGTGTATTCGTCCAGCCCGAAGCGGCCGGCGGCCAGCGGCACGTCGCGTGCGTTGTGCCAGTCGGTGATGTAGACGTCGTGGTCAGGCAGCACGGTTTGCACGGTGTCGCGCAGCAAGGTGGCGAAGTGCCCTGACATGGGCGCCACGATCAACACCTTGGGCTGGGGCGTGGCGGGGGTGAATTCCTTCTTGAAGTGCAGCAGCGTGGCGAACGGCGTGACGTGGGTGGCTTCTTCGGTGACCGGAATTTCTTCGCCCTTGAGCATCACGCTCTCGATGCCAAACGGGGGGCGCTTGTGGGTCACTTCACCCAGCTTCAGCACTTCGAAGGCGGCTGCCAGCTTGCGGTTGGGGTTCAGGTTGGCCCAACCGAAGGTGTTGTCTTGCAGCATGGGCAGGGCCGTCTTGGCCAGGGCGCGAAGGGGCCACATCAAGTCGGCATGGGCTTGGTAGGCCTGGTACATCGTGAAGTCTCCTAGTGCGCACTGTGATGGGGTTGCTTACGCAACTTGCGCGCCAGCAAGGTGTGCGCGGCCATGCACAGAGATGGCACACGCCTTGCAAGTCGCTGACACAACGCCACCCCTCGGAGACACCGCTCATGTCGCAAGTCGCCACCAAGGCCCCCGCCAAGACGGTGCCCAAGACGGCCCCCAAAGCCGCCGCCAAGAAGGCGCCCGCCAAATCCGTGACGGCGCCGCGTGCGGCCCGCAAGCCCACGGCCTCCGCCACGCTGAGCCTCTCTAGCAAGAACTACTCGTCGTGGTCGCTGCGCGGCTGGCTGATGGCGAAATTCGCAGGGCTCGACTTCGAGGAAGTGATGGTCTCGCCCGACGACGCCGACGCTCGCAAGGAACTGCTGCTGCTGGCGCCCTCGATCCGCGTGCCCTGCCTCACGCACGATGGCGCCAAGGTCTGGAACACGCTGGCCATTGCGCAGTACCTCGACGAGATCAAGCCCGACGCCGGGATGATGCCCAAGGATCGCATCGCCAGGGCGCACTGCCGCTCGGTCAGCGGCGAGATGAACTCGGGCTTTGCCAATTTGCGGGCCTCGCTGCCGATGAACCTGAAGGCCCACCACCCGGGCTACAAGATATGGGCCGGCGCCCAGCCCGACATCGACCGCATCGTCGAGATCTGGACCGAGTGCCTGGCCACCTACGGCGGGCCGTTCCTCTTCGGCAAGCAGCGCAGCATGGCTGACGCGATGTACGCGCCGGTGGCCACGCGCTTTCTCACCTATGACGTGAAGCTCAACAAACCTTGCATTCAGTACTGCCAGACCATCATGGCGATGCCTGAGATGAAGGAGTGGGTGGCGGCGGCGAAGAAGGAGCCGGACGATATTGAAGAGCTGGACATGGACTTCTGACGGCCGCTGGGCAAGGTGAGGGGCGCGCTTGGTACTCCTCGCGCACCACCACCCGCTCAGGCTGAGGTATCGAAGCCCCCGGCACGGCCTGCGCGGGGCTTCGATACCTCAGCCTGAGCGGTTTAGGTGCTACTTCCAAGGCGTGAAGGGCGGCACATCGCAAGGCGCCTCCGCATCCACCGTCTTGAAATCCGCCGGGCTCACGATCTCCAGGTACTCCATGTCGGGTGAGTAGTCGAAGAGGTAGTGCACGATGCCTGGGCGCTGGTGCACACAGTCACCGGCTTGAACCAGCGTCTCCTTGTCGCCGTACATGAACTTGGCCCAGCCCTTGGTCATGATCACGATCTGGAATTCCGCCTCATGGCGGTGCCAACCGGTGCCCTTTTGAGGTGCCATGTTGGCCTTTACCAAGTGGGCGATGACCTTGCAGGCGGTGGCGTCGGCCACGCCCAGATCCTTGTACAAGAAGAAATCGCGCAGGCCATCGCTGCGCCAGCCGGTGTCTTCCGGTTTCACATGCGAAAACTTGGTCGTCGTGATGTCCAACATGGGTGTCCTCCGGAGGTCGCAACATTGCGGGCGTCATGCATGAAGCGTTCCATCTGCCGCTTTTCGATCCAAAGAGTGATCTATTGCGGTTTCTCCCGGTTACGCGGTGCCGGCTTTGGGAACGTTGGCTTGGGTATTCGGTCGCAGAATGCGGGATGTGGTGCGAGGCGGTCGACCCGACCTCGCCAAAATCAATACGAGACCGACATGAATCGCTGGGGACTCCTTCGAAACACCATGCGCGCTGCGCTGGCGGCGCTGGCATGGCTGGTGCTCGGCGCATCCGCCCAGGCGGCCGATGATTTTCTCGACCCGGAGCAGGCATTTCGCCTTTCGGCAAAAGCGCTCGACGCCCAGCACATCGAGCTGCGCTTCGACATCGCTCCCGGCTACTACCTCTACCACGAGCGCCTGAAGGCCCAGGTGGCGCCCGACAGCGTCAAGCTGGCCGAGTTGCAAGTGCCCAAGGGCAAGGTCAAGTACGACGACACCTTTCAGAAGGATGTGGAGTACTTTCGCGACTCGGTCACCATGGTGGCGGTGCTGCAAGGCGCCCCGACTGGCCCGTTCAAGCTGAGTGTGGGCAACCAGGGCTGCGCTGACAAGGGGCTGTGCTATTCGCCACAAACGCGCGCGGTGAAGGTCGAACCGGGGCAGGGCCCGGGTGGCATGGCCCGCCTCACGCTGATGAATGAAGTGCAGGCGGCAGCGTGGACGCCTGGGGCGATGTCGAGTGCAACGCCTGCGCTGTCTGCCGTTGCTGCTGTGGCACCTGCCGAGGTGGGGGCGGCAGCCGGCGCTGAAGATCAAGGCGAGGTGTCGCGAGCCTTGAAGTCGGGCAACACAGCGCTCGTGATCGGGCTCTTTGTGCTGCTGGGGCTGGGCCTGTCGTTCACCCCGTGTGTGTTGCCGATGATGCCCATCCTGTCGTCCATCATCGTCGGGCGCGGTGCGCCGGTGTCCAAGGCACGTGGCTTCTCGCTGGCGGCGGCCTATTCGTTGGGCATGGCGCTGGTCTACACCGGTTTCGGCGTGGCTTCGGCCCTGGCGGGTGAAGGCCTTGGTGCGGCATTGCAAAACGCCTGGGTGCTGGGTGGTTTTGCCGTCGTTCTCGCGGTTTTTTCGTTGTCGATGTTCGGGGTGTACGAACTGCAAATGCCTGCCAGCATGCAGAACAAGCTGACGCAGGCCTCGCAAGGTTTGAAGGGCGGCCAGCACCTGGGGGTATTCGTCATGGGCGGCATTTCGTCGCTCATCGTCGGCCCTTGTGTGGCCGCACCGCTGGCCGGTGCGCTGGTCTACATCAGCCAGACGCGCGACGTGGTGCTGGGCGGCACGGCGCTCTTCTCAATGGCGGTGGGCATGAGCGTGCCGCTTTTGTTGCTGGGCTTGTCGGCCGGTGCCTTGCTGCCGCGCGCCGGCGCCTGGATGGCGCATGTGAAACATGCTTTCGGTGTGATGCTGCTGGCCGTGGCGGTGTGGATGGTGGCGCCGGTGCTGCCGATGTCGACTGTGATGCTGCTCGCAGCCATGGTGCTGTTGGTCGCATCGTTCTACCTTGGCGCGTTCGCCGCGCTTCCGAAGCCAAGCACACCGTTGCACCAGCTTGCCAAGGGCCTGGGTCTCTTGCTGGGCTTGTTTGCCATGGCGCAGGTCGTGGGTGCGGCCTCGGGTGGCCGTGAGATCACCCGGCCACTCGCGCACCTGGGAAAGGGTGCCGCGCAGCATGCGGATTCAGCGGAGCTGAAGTTCCAGCCCATTTCCAGCCTGGCCGACCTCGACGCAGCGGTGCGCAACTCGGCCCGCCCGGTGATGCTCGACTTTTATGCCGACTGGTGCGTGGCCTGCAAGGAATTCGAGCGCTTCACCTTCACCGACGACACTGTGCGGCGGAAGATGGCGGGCCTGACCTTGCTGCGTGTGGACGTGACGGCCAACAACGAAAACGACAAGGCCTTGCTGCGCAGATACACCTTGTTCGGGCCACCCGCCATGCTGTTCTTTGCACCATCGGGCGGTGAGTTGCCGGGCTCGCGTGTCATCGGGTTTCAAGACGCGCGTACCTTTGGCGCCCACCTTGACCGTGTCGACGCCATGAGCGCGTCGCGCCTGGGCCTGAAGTAAGGGCATGGGCCCGGCCCCAAGCGCCACACGCGCCGCGGACCGCTTCGACCGCCTCGACGCACTGCGCGCCGTGGCCATCGTGTGGATGGCGGCGTTTCATTTCTGCTTCGACCTGAACCACTTCAAGTTCATCCACCAGGACTTTTATCGCGACCCGGTGTGGACGGTGCAGCGCACGGTGATCGTGAGCCTGTTCCTGTTCTGCGCCGGTTTCGGCCAGGCGGTGGCCTGGGAGCAAGGCCAGGCATGGCCACGCTTCTGGCGGCGCTGGGCGCAGGTGGCGGGTTGTGCGCTGCTGGTCACTGCGGGCTCGTACCTGATGTACCCGCGCAGCTACATCAGCTTCGGGGTGCTGCATGGCATTGCGCTCATGCTCATCATCACGCGGCTCACGGCCGGTGCGGGGCGGTGGCTGTGGCTGTTGGGGCTGGTGGCAATTCTGTTGCCGCAGTACGTGCACAACAGCTTCTTCGACACCCGCCTCACCAACTGGGTGGGGCTCATCACGCGCAAGCCGGT
>JACMKW010000246.1 GCA_014379885.1 Rhizobacter sp. | reverse complement strand
GAACTTGCCGTCGGTGGGCCACTTCACGGTCTTCATACTGGCGTCTTCAATCGCCTTGCTCATCTTGGCGTCCAGCGGCTTGCCGGTGGCGTCGGCCACCGCGCACTCGGCGTTGGCTTGGTCCTGATTGAGCCGGTCCAGCGTGGCGATGCCGCGCGCCTGGAACGAGCTCTTGAGCATGTCGGCGGTGGCCTTGTTCACGTCGGCCGGTGTGGGTGCCGAGGTGCAGCCGGACAACACGATGGCCGCCACAGGCAGCAGCACCAGGGAATGGATTTTTTTCATTGTGTGTGTCTCCAGATCAGCGCTTGATGGCCGGCACGATGGACTCGGCGGTCTTGGCGTTCACGCCCATGTAGACGGACAAGGCAATGGTGGCCTCGCTGCCAAACTTGGGCTCTGGCCAGCGCATCTGGCGGAAGCAGTCGTTCAAGCGCAGTTGCATGCCCCACATCTGCGCGTTGGACACGCGGTAGGCCGGCCAGGCGGCAAAGCCGATGCCGTCGCCCGGGTTCTTGGTGAGGTTGGGCAGGTCTTGCAGACGGATGCGTTTGTCGTCGCTGCCGTGGCACGAAGCGCACGAGAAGTCGTGTGTGCCGCCGCGTGTGAAGAACAGCTGCTTGCCGGTCTCGAACATCATCTTTTCCTGCGCATGTTTCTGCGACAGGTTGAACTTCATGCCCTTGGACGCCGTGGCCACATAGGTCGCCAGCGCCGTCACATTGGCCATCTCGCCGCGGCCAAATGGTGTCTTGGTGATGTCCTCGGCCTTGAAGCCCTGCAGCGTTTCCATGCAGGTGATCAGGCGCGTCTCCAGATCCTGCACGCGTCCGGTGTCGGCGAAGTGCTTGGGCAATTCAACGAACACCCCCTTGATGACCCCAGGTCCCTTGCCCAGATCGCACAACTCCAGCGATGCGTTCTTCGGACCCCGTTTCTGTTTCCAGAGCTCCTCGCCCTTCATTTCAAACAGCTCGGCGGGATTGCCGTCCTGCAGCATCTCGCGGTACTTGGCAATGCCTTCGGCGGCCGTGCCTTGGGCGTGGACTGCACCAAACGCAGCAGACAACGCCACCAGCGCCATCAGTTGTCGGGCCAGGGTCTTGTTCATGGGGTCTCCTCTTGTTATCGCTTCGGGGAAAAACGTGCCTCTATCCAGAGTCACCGCGGAACCGGCTTTGCCGGGCCGCAGGTGACGCCCCCTGGAGGGGGTCGCGCGCAGCGCGGCGGGGGTGCTTACGAAATCAGTGCTTCGTCGGTGCGTGTGTCGCCTTTGGTGTCCACCCACTTGACCACGACCTTGTCGCCCTTGGCGCCACCCTTGAACTTGAAGGACAGGAAGGGGTTTTGCGCGACGGCGCCGCTGAAGGCAGCCTGCAGCACGACCTTGCCGTTGTGGGTGGCTTCCACGTCCTTGATGAAGTGGGCGGGAATGAGAGCGCCGGCAGCGTCCCTGCGCGTGCCGGGCTCCATGATGTGGGCCATGAGCACGCGGACGGTGGTTTCGTCACCAGCGACGGCGGCGCGAATGCGCATCGGATCAGCCATGTTGGACTCCTGAAATTCTGTGAATGGGTTTGTGTGGAAAGGTCGTCAGGGGCTCAGCCGCCGCAACCGCCGAGCGTGACCTTGGTTTCCTTGAAGGCCGAGAACAGCTTGCCGTCCGCCCGGACCACGGCGACCACGTTGGAGCTCTGGCCCATCTTCAGGCGGGTCTGCACATCGGCAGCGGTGCCGGCGGGAATCTGGAAACCGGCGGCCATGGGCGTGGGGTTCTTCTCGACGATGAGGTAGATCTCGGTGGTGTTGGGCAGCTTGCTGGTGGCGCCCACGGGCACCACGGCGCCGTTTTCCGCGATGTCGGGTGCGACCACGGTCACCTGGTCGCTG
>JACMKW010000245.1 GCA_014379885.1 Rhizobacter sp. | reverse complement strand
TGGTTGGGCGCAAACATGAAACCGATGTCGGTCTGCGCCAGGCACTGCGTCACCTGCTCGGGGGTGAGGTTGACGTTGGCGCCAAAGGCTTCGAGCACATCGGCGCTGCCAGTGCTAGACGACACGCTGCGCCCGCCATGTTTGGCCACCCGCGCACCGGCCGCGGCGGCGACGAACATTGCCGCCGTGGAGATGTTGAAGGTGTGAGCGCCATCGCCGCCGGTGCCGCACAGGTCGACAAGGTGCGTCTTGTCGGCCACTAACACCGGCGTGGCGAACTCACGCATCACCTGCGCGGCGGCCGCGATCTCGCCGATGGTTTCTTTCTTTACGCGCAGGCCCATCGCCAAAGCCGCGATCATCACCGGCGACATCTCGCCTCGCATGACGCGGCGCATCAGCGTGAGCATCTCGTCATGAAAAATCTCGCGGTGGTCGATGACGCGGGCCAGGGCTTCAGTGTTGGTGATCGTCATGGCAAGCCAGCTTTCTTCAAACAGAAAAGTATTCGCGAACGGCGGTGATGGTGTTGTCCACATCTGGTGCGTCCACATCGAGGTGGGTGACAAAACGCAGGCGGTACAGGCCCGTGGTCAGCACCCCGCGCGATTTGAGGTGCGCCGCCAGGCCGGCAGCGCGCTCGCCGGCCACATCGACAAACACCATGTTGGTCTGCGGCGCCTCGATCACGAGGCCAGGCAAACCGTTCAGCCCCTGGGCCAGACGTTGCGCCAAGGCGTGGTCGTCGACCAAACGCTCCACGTGGTGATCCAGCGCATGCAAGGCGGCGGCGGCCAATACGCCTGCCTGGCGCATACCGCCGCCCAGCATCTTGCGCCAGCGGTGGGCACTGCGGATCAACGCTTTTGAGCCACACAAAGCTGAACCGACCGGCGCACCCAAACCCTTGGAAAAACAGACGGAAACGGTGTCGAAATGCTGCGCAATGTCGCGTGCCGGCACGCCCAGCGCCGTGGCGGCGTTGAACAGACGGGCTCCGTCAAGATGCGTCGCGAGACCATGCTTGCGAGCCAGGGTTGTGGCGTCAGCCATGTAGGCCAGGCTCAGCGCCTTGCCGCCCAGCGTGTTCTCCAGACACAGCAGTCGCGACCGCGCGAAATGCGCGTCATCGGGTTTGATCGCCAACTCTATGTCTCGCAAGGCCAGCGTGCCATCGGGTTGGTGCTCCAGCGGCTGCGGTTGCACGCTGCCCAGCACTGCCGCGCCGCCGGCCTCCCAACGGTAGGTGTGCGCCATCTGGCCGACGATGTATTCGTCGCCGCGTCCGCAGTGGCTCATCACGGCAGCGAGATTGCTTTGTGTGCCACTGGGCACGAAGAGCGCGGCCTCCTTGCCGAGCATCGAAGCGATGCGTTCTTGCAGAGCGTTGACCGAGGGGTCGTCGCCAAACACGTCGTCGCCGACCTCGGCGCGCGCCATCGCCTCGCGCATCGCCGCGGTTGGCTTGGTCACCGTGTCGCTGCGGAGATCGACCACGTTCATGAGCGCAAATCGAGGAAGTTTTTCAACATTGCGTGCCCATGCTCGGTCAGGATGGACTCGGGATGGAACTGCACGCCTTCCAGCGGCGTGTTCGTTCCCGCCAAGGCGGTGTGGCGCACGCCCATGATCTCGTCGTCTTGCGAGGTGGAGGTGATCTCAAGCTCCTTCGGTAAAGAGGCCCGTTCGATCACCAGCGAGTGGTAGCGGATGACGGTGAACTTCTCCGGCAGATCGGTGTAGACACCGCGCTTGTCGGTGGTGATCACATCGGTCTTGCCGTGCATCTGCGTTTTTGCGCGGATGATCTTGCCGCCCAGTGCAGCGCCGATCGCCTGGTGCCCGAGGCATACCCCGAGGATGGGCAGCTTGCCGGTGAAGTGCTTGATGCTGTCCACGCAAATGCCAGCTTCAGCAGGTGAACACGGCCCCGGTGACAGCACCAGCTTGGCCGGCTTCAGCTCTGCGATGCCTTCGAGTGTGATCTCGTCGTTGCGGAACACCCGCACGTCTTCGCCCAATTCGGCGAAGTACTGCACCAGGTTGAATGTGAAGCTGTCGTAGTTGTCGATCATGAGCAGCATGTCAAGCCTCCCGCCGGGCCGCCCCAAGGGAGGCTTGCGCCCCCTCGGGGTGCAGAGAACGAATGTGAACTTGGGGGCTCATCAAAATCCCTCCTCGACGAGTTCGGCGGCGCGCAGCAAGGCTCTCGCCTTGGCCTCCGTTTCTTTCCATTCCAGCTCAGGCACCGAATCGGCCACCACGCCGGCTGCGGCCTGCACGTACAACGTGTTGTCCTTGACGATGCCGGTGCGAATGGCAATCGCCACGTCCATGTCACCCGCAAAACTGAGGTAGCCGCAGGCACCGCCGTAGATGCCGCGTTTCACCGGCTCCAGCTCGTCGATGATTTCCATCGCGCGCACCTTGGGCGCGCCCGTCAGCGTGCCGGCCGGGAAGGTGGCGCGCAGCACGTCGAGACTGGTCATGCCGTCTTTGAGCAGGCCTTCGACATTGCTCACGA
>JACMKW010000244.1 GCA_014379885.1 Rhizobacter sp. | reverse complement strand
GGTGGGTGGTCGGGTTGATGAACAGTGGGAAGAAGGCCATGTAAAACACGATCGCCTTGGGGTTGAGCAAGGTGATCAGCAAGGCTTGGCGCAAGTAGTGGCGCGGCTCGATGCGAATGGGCGAGGCATCGCCCTCTTTCGCAAAGATCAGCCGCAAGCCAACCCAGGCCAGGTAGGCCGCACCTGCGTACTGCACGACTCGAAACGCCAGCGGGTGGGCGGCCAACAACGCGGCTACCCCGGCCACGGCCAGCCACAACAACACCTGGTCGCCCACGATCACGCCCAGCGTGGCGGCAGCCCCGGCACGAAACCCACCCTTGGCGGTGGACGTGAGCAGCGCAAACGTGCCCGGCCCTGGGAGCGCCAGAAACACCAGAATCGAAAAGCAGAAGGTGCCGTAATCGGAAATGCCGAGCAAGGTCATGGGCGGATCGCAGATTTCACAAAGGAGGCGCGTGGCGAATCCAGATCAAGCAGCGCTCGGCATTCAAGCCCGGCACCGTCAACTGTTCCACGTGAAACACATCCCATTCTGAAGCCAAGGCAGCGATTTCGTCCGCCGGGTGCTTGCCCTTCATCGCCATCCAGACACCGTCGGTCGCGATCAGGTGGCGTGTGAGGCGGGTGAAGTCGGCCAACGAGGCAAACGCGCGCGAAGTGATGACGTCGAACGGCCTCAAGCGCAAGTCCTCGACCCGTGCGTGGGCCGCACCCAGGTTGCGCAGCTTCAGTTCTGCCGCCACCTGGCGCACAAAGCTGGCTTTCTTGCCAACGGTGTCGACACAGGTCACGTCCAGCTTGGGCAGCAAAGCGGCCAGCACTACACCCGGCAACCCACCGCCACTGCCCACGTCCAGCAGGCGAGCCGGCATGTCGTCAACGCGGCCTTGCAGCGCGGGCAGCACGGCCAGGCTGTCAAGCAAGTGGTGGGTGAGCATGTCGGCCGGTTTGCGCACGGCAGTCAGGTTGTAGACCTGGTTCCACTTGATCAGCATCGACTGGTAGGCGAGCAAGATGTCGCATTGGGCATCGGTCAGCGCTAAGCCCAGCGCCTGCGCCCCGCTCATCAGCAACTCACGCTGCTCAAGCGGCATCGCGACCCGACAGTTCGTTGGCCGCAAAACCCTTGAAGCGGCCCTTCTTCAGGTGGATCAACAGCAACGAGATGGTCGCCGGTGTGATGCCCGAAATGCGCGAAGCTTGGCCCAGGGTCTCGGGCCGGTGGATGGCCAGCTTCTGCCGGGCCTCGAAGCTCAGCGCAGTCACTTGCGCATAGTCCAACTCGGCCGGCAGGCGCAGGCCTTCGAAGTGCACAGAGCGCTCCACTTCTTCGTTCTGCTTGTGGATGTAGCCGGCGTACTTGATGCTGATCTCAGCCTGCTCGATCACTGCATCAGCGAGTTCAACTCCGAGTTCGGTATGCAATGTTTCACGTGAAACACCAGCTTCGGGTTTGGCAATCGCGGCCACTTCGACCAAAGCGTCGAAGCCGATCCCTGGGCGGCTCAGCAGCTCGGCCAAGCTGTACTCGTGATCGATGGCCTTGCCCAACAAGCGCTCAGCGTCAGCGGCAGGCAGTGCATTCGGGTGTACCCAGGTGGACTTCAAACGCTCGGCTTCACGCACCACGGCATCACGCTTGCGGTTGAAGGCATCCCAGCGGGCGTCGTCCACCAAGCCTAGCTGGCGGCCTGCCTCAGTCAGTCGGAGGTCGGCATTGTCTTCACGCAGCTGCAAGCGGAACTCGGCCCGGCTGGTGAACATGCGGTAAGGCTCGGTCACACCCTTGGTGATGAGGTCGTCGACCAGCACGCCCAGGTACGCCTGGTCGCGGCGCGGCGTCCACACGTCTTTGCCCTGCACTTGCAAGGCGGCATTGATACCGGCGAACAGCCCCTGGGCGCCCGCCTCTTCGTAACCGGTGGTGCCAT
>JACMKW010000243.1 GCA_014379885.1 Rhizobacter sp. | reverse complement strand
TCCGCAACGGGGCGCTGGCCGTGAGCGCCAAGCTGCCCACCGAGGCGGAGATCATGGGCGAGTTCGGCGTCAGCCGCACCGTCGTGCGTGAGGCCTTGTCCAAACTGCAGGCCTCGGGCGTGGTGCAAACGCGCCACGGCGTGGGCACCTTCGTGGTGGGTGTGGGGGAGGCGAGTGCCTTTCGCATCACCCCCGAACAAATGGAGACGCTGCGTGACGTGATCGCGGTGCTGGAGCTGCGCATCGGCGTCGAGACCGAATCGGCCGGCTTGGCCGCGCTGCGCCGCACCGAGGCCAACCTGGCCGTGATGAGGCAGGCCCTCGACGAGTTTGCCGCCGCGGTGAGCGTGGGCCTCGACGCGGTGAATGCCGACTTCACTTTTCATTCCGAGATTGCCCGTGCCACACAGAACCCGCGTTTTGCCGACCTGATGGGCGCCTTGGGCATGCAGGCCATTCCGCGCGCTCGCCTCGACCCGGCCAACCCGGATGACGCCGAACGCCTGAGCTACCTGAAGGGTGTGAACGGCGAGCACGAGAGCATTTATCACGCGATCGCCGCGCAAGATGTCGAGGCCGCACGCGCCGCGATGCGAACCCACCTCGTCAACAGCCGCGAGCGCCGACGCCGCGCTGCGGCACTCGCCGACGCTGTGACTTGAAGGGTAAGGAATCCCCACATTGCCAAGCTTTCTGGTCAGTTGTACGATGACATACAACTAGTGGCGGAGCCCTCCGCCCACCCAGGAGACGCATGAACATCAAGACATTGGCCGCTGCCGTGCTCATGGCCGGCGCAGCCGCCGCCCAGGCCCAGGGCTGGCAGCCCGACAAGCCCATCCGCATCGTGGTGCCGTACCCGCCGGGTGGTTCGTCCGACATCATTGCGCGCGCCATCAGCCAGCCGCTGTCTGAAGCGCTCAAGCAGACGGTGATCGTCGAGAACAAGCCCGGCGCCAATGGCAATACCGGCAGCGATTCGGTCGCCAAGTCACCCGCCGACGGCTTGACGCTGCTGATGTGCGACGTGGGCGCGCTGGCCATCTCGCCCTCGGTCTACCTGAAGCTGCCCTTCAATCCCTCCAAGGACTTGAAAGGCGTGGCCATGCTGGCTTATTCACCGCACCTGCTGGTGGTGCACCCCTCGGTGAAGGCCAGCAACCTGAAGGAGCTGGTGGCCTTGTCGCAAACCACCAAGATCGACTTCGCTGTTACCGCGATGGGCAGCGCGCCGCACCTGGCAGGCGTGGCGGTCGAGCGCGCGACGCAGGCCAAGTGGGAATACATCCCCTACAAGGGCGGCTCGCAAGCGGTGGCCGACACCATGGCCGGGCAGACGCACGTGGTGATGAACGGCATGTTGGCCACATTGCCTTTTGTGCAGTCAGGCAAGTTGAAGGTGTTGGGCGTGTCGAAGAAAACCCGCGTGCCACTGTTGCCCGATGTGCCGACGATTGCCGAGCAAGGCATTGCGGGGTTCGAGTCGGGCACCTGGCAAGGTGTCTTGGTGCCTGCCGGCACACCGCAGGCTGTGGTTGATCGCCTGTCGGCCGAACTCACGCGCATCATTCAGTCACCCGAGATCAAGGCTCGCCTTGCATCGCAGGGCGCTGAAGTGGCCACCATGACACCCGCCGAGTTCGGGCCCTTCTTCGAGCGCGAGCGCAGCAAGTGGGCAAAGGTCGTGGCCGATGGCAACGTGAAACTCGACTGACGCTTCAAACACATCACAGAAGGACTGACCCATGAGAGAAAACCGCCTGCGAACGATGTGGAAGGCCGGTGAAGCCGCCGTCAACGGCTGGCTCGCCATTCCCAACAGCTTCTCGGCCGAGACCATGGCCCATCAAGGCTGGGACACGCTCACCGTCGACCTGCAACACGGCGTGGTCGATTACCAGGCCATGGTGACCATGCTGCAAGCCATTTCCACCACCAACACCGTGCCGGTGGTGCGCGTGCCCTGGCTGGAGCCGGGCATCCTGATGAAGACGCTTGATGCGGGCGCCTACGGCGTGATTTGCCCGATGGTGAGCACGCGTGAAGACGCTCAGAAGCTCGTGGCCTACACCAGCTATGCGCCTAAAGGCACACGCAGCTTCGGCCCGGTGCGTGCGCTGCTCTACGGCGGCGCCGACTATCAGGAGCACGCCAACGACACCATCGTGCGCTTCGCGATGATCGAAACCGCGCAGGCGCTCGACAATCTCGACGCGATTCTGAGCGTGGAAGGGCTGGACGCGATCTACATCGGCCCGTCTGACCTCTCACTTGCGCTCGGTTGCAAGCCCACCTTCGACGATGTGGACGAGAAGGCCGCGCAGGCCATCGACCACATCTTGGAGCGCGCAAAGGCGCATGGCGTGGTGGCAGGCATCCATAACGGCGGGCCCGAGGCGGCGCTGAAGCGCATTGCCAAGGGCTTCCAGTTCGTCACCGTCAGCTCGGATGCACGGCTCATCGCCGCGGGGGCGCAGGCCATCATGGGAACGATGCGCGCCGGAAAAACCAAACCAGACGCGGGCTCCGGCTCGTACTAGGCCGCCGTCATTCCCGCCCTTCGATACCTCAGGACAGGCCTGGATTCGCAAGAGCGGGAATCCACGATGTGCCGCCATGATTGATTCCCGCATGCGCGGGAATGTCGGACGGCGAAATCAACAAGGATCG
>JACMKW010000242.1 GCA_014379885.1 Rhizobacter sp. | reverse complement strand
GAAAGGCAGGTTCTTGGCGTCTTCATCGACCGGCGTGTGGTCGCTCACCAGGGCGTCGACCGTGCCGTCTGCGAGTGCTGCGCGGATGGCGTCACGGTCGCGTTGCTGGCGCAGTGGCGGTGTGAGTCGCATCGCGGCGTTGAAGTAGCCGATGTCCATGTCGGTCAGGTGCAGCTGGTTTACGCTCACGTCGCAAGTGACGGGCAACCCTTCGGCTTTGGCGGTGCGCACCAGCGCAACGCCGGCCGCGCTGCTCAGGCGGCACAGGTGAACGCGCGCGCCGGTGGCACGCATCAGCTCGAAGATGGTGTGCAGCGCAATCGTCTCGGCAATCACCGGCACACCTGAGAGGCCGAGCCGCGTGGCCAGCGCACCGCTGGCGGCCACACCCTTGCCGAGGTAGGAGTCTTGCGGGCGCAGCCACACGGTGTAGCCGAAGGTCGACGCGTATTGCAGCGCGCGTTGCACCACCAGGGTGTCGGCCAGCGCCACGTCGGCTTGTGAAAAACCCACGCAACCCGCTTCGGTCAACTCGGCCATCTCGGTCAGCACCTCGCCGGCCAGGCCACGCGTGAGGGCGCCCAAGGGGTAGAGGTGCGACTGGTTCAGGTTGCGCGCGCGGAACTTGAGCATTTCCACCAGGCCGGGCTCGTCCAGCGGCGGGTCAGTGTCGGGCGGGCACACCAGGCTGGTCACACCACCTGCCACCGCAGCAGCCATTTCGGATTCGAGCATGCCTTCGTGTTCGTGGCCGGGCTCGCGCAGACGGGCGGCCAGGTCGACCAGGCCGGGTGCCACGATCAGGCCGGTGGCGTCGATGGTGCGGCTTGGCTTGAAATCGGGGTTCACCTTGCCCAGCGTGACGATGCGGCCGGCTGCGATGGCCACGTCGCCCGGTTCATCGCGCCCAGTAGCGGGGTCGAGCAAGCGGCCGTTCTTGATCAAGAGTTTCATCTTCTTGTGTGCTCCCCGTCAGGCGTTGTTGCCAGCGATCGTCGACATGACCGCCATGCGCACCGCGATGCCGAAGGTGACCTGCGGCAGGATCACGCTTTGCTTGCCATCGGCCACCGACGAATCGATTTCTACGCCACGGTTGATCGGGCCTGGGTGCATCACGATCGCATCGGGTTTGGCGTAAGCGAGCTTCTCCTGCGTGAGCCCGTAGTTCTTGAAGAACTCGCCGGCGCTGGGCAGCAGGGCGCCGCTCATGCGCTCGTTTTGCAGGCGCAGCATGATGATCACGTCGGCCCCCTTGATGCCTTCAACCATGTCGTGGCACACACGCACACCCATTTCCTTCAGGTCACTGGGCACCAGCGTCTTGGGGCCGACGGCGCGAATCTCGGGTACGCCCAGCGTGGTGAGCGCATTGATGTCGGAACGGGCCACCCGCGAGTGCACGATGTCGCCGACGATGGCCACGGTGAGCTGGGTGAAGTCTTGTTTGTAGTGGCGGATGGTGTACATGTCGAGCAGGCCCTGCGTGGGGTGCGCGTGGCGGCCGTCACCAGCATTCACCACATGCACATGCGGTGCGCAGTGCTGGGCGATCAGGTAGGGCGCGCCGCTCTCGCTGTGGCGCACCACGAACATGTCGGCATGCATGGCCGAGAGGTTGGCGATGGTGTCGAGCAGGCTCTCGCCCTTGGCGGCGCTTGATTTGGCGATGTCGAGGTTGATCACGTCAGCGCTCAAACGCTTGGCGGCGATCTCGAAGGTGGTGCGCGTGCGCGTGCTGTT
>JACMKW010000028.1 GCA_014379885.1 Rhizobacter sp. | reverse complement strand
GCCGACCCGGCGCAGCGTGGCAACGAGACCGCTCCCCCGCAACGGCGCATTGAGCTCGCACCGGCCAGGCCCGGCGAGTTCCAGAAATTCGTCGAGGCCGCCACGGGCCGCCAACTGCCGGTGTTCGGCGCCAGCTTTTTCGTGGACGCCGCCAACAGCTTGTCTTCGGTCGACAACGTTCCCGTGTCAAGCGACTACACCGTCGGCCCGGGGGACGAGGTGATGATTCGCGCCTGGGGCGCCATCGACGTTGACTACCGCGCGATCGTCGACCGCAATGGCCAGGTCAACCTGCCCAAGGTGGGCAGCCTCACGGTGGCGGGTGTCCGGGCCTCCGAGTTGGAGCGGCACTTGCGCACGCAGATCGGGCGCCTGTACACCAACTTCAATTTGAATGTCTCGCTGGGCCAGCTGCGTGGTGTCAAGGTTTTCGTGGTGGGCCCGGCGCGTGTGCCGGGGGTCTACACCGTGGCGGGCCAGGGCACCTTGTTGTCGGCCGTTGTCACAGCAGGCGGGCCGGCCCCCAACGGGTCCATGCGCAAGGTGCTGCTGCGGCGCAATGGGGTGGTGGTGTCGGAGCTCGACATCTACGAGTTCCTGGTGCAGGGCGACAAATCCAAGGATGTGCAACTTGTTGCTGGCGACGTGGTGGTGTTCCAGCCCGCGGGCGCCCGTGTCGCATTGAACGGGGCGCTCGACACGCCCGCCATCTACGAATTGAAGTCGCTCCAGGAACCGGTGCGCGATGTGCTTCGCTACGCCGGCGGAACGCGGGTGCTGACCAACCCGAACAAGGCGCTGGTTGAACGCATCGATCCCACCCAGCTGCCCGCTGCACGCTTCGTGGAAGAGTTCAAGCTCGACGAAGCCGGGCTGCAGCGGCCGTTGCGCGACGGCGATGTGCTCACCCTGCTGGCGATCTCGCCGCAGTTCGCCAACGCTGTCACGCTCAAGGGCCATGTGGCGCAGCCGCTGCGTTATGCCTTCAAGCCCGGCATGCGCATTCGTGACCTCATTCCCGACAAGGACGCGCTGATCGCGCCCGACTTCTACCGCCGCAAGAACCTGCTGGTTCAAGCGCTGGAAGAAGAGGAGGACTTTGCCAACGACAAGACGGTTCGCTCCGCGGCAGAACGGGCCAGGCGCACCGAAGACCGTACCGCCGCCGAGCGCGCCAGGAAGGCGCCGGCCGCCTTGTTCGACGAGCTCAACTGGGACTACGCCGTCATCGAACGCCTGAACCCCGATCTGAGCACCCGGGTGATCCCGTTCAACCTGGGCAAGGCGGTGTTGCAAGGCGACGAGGCCAGCAACGTCGAGCTGCTGGCAGGCGACGTGGTCACCATCTACAGCCAGAAAGACATGCGCGTGCCCCTGGCACGGCAGACCCGTCTGGTGTCGGTGGAAGGCGAGGTGGGTGCGCCCGGGGTGTACCAGTTGCAGGCGGGCGAGACTCTGCCGCAACTGGTGGCGCGGGCCGGGGGGTTCACGCCGCAAGCCTATGTGTACGGCCTTGAATTCACCCGCGAAGAGACCAAGCAGCGTCAGCGAGAGAACCTGGCCGCTGCGGTGGCGCGCCTGGAGGCACTGGCGGCCACCCAAGGTGCCCGCGACGCAGCCAACCGGCGTGACGACTCCTCCGACCGCAGCGCATCGGTAAACGCTGCCGCCACACAGGCGCAGATGGCTCGCCTGAGCCGGGTCCAGCCCACCGGGCGCATCGCGCTGGAGCTGCAGCCAGGCGACACCACGCTCAGTGCACTGCCCGGCGTGCCGCTCGAACACGCAGACCGCATCGTGGTGCCGGCCCGACCTGGCTTCATCACGGTGGCTGGCGCGGTGGTTAACAACAACGCCTTGCTGTGGAAACCTGGCCGCACCGTGGGCGATTACCTCAAGCAGGCCGGCCTCGACGAAGCCGCCGAGCCGGCCAACATGTTCGTGCTGCGCGCTGACGGCACCGTCAGCCATGCAGGCGACCGGCGCGGGTTTTTGGGCATGGGTGGCGGCCTGCAGTCGCAGCCCGTCCAGCCGGGTGACGCCATCGTGGTGCCCACGCAGCTCGACTTTGAAACCTGGGGCCGGGCCCTGGTGCGCAACCTGAAGGATTTTGGCCAGATCTTCTCCCAGTTCGGCCTGGGCGCAGCAGCGATCCACACGCTGAGCAAATGATCGAGGCCCGCATGAACAACAAGCTCGAGTCGCAGGCGCTGGTGCAGGTTGCCGAAGATGAAATTGACGAAGGCCCGTCTGTCAGCCTGCTGGACTTGCTGACTTGGCTGGGTGAAGGCAAGCGGTTGATCGCCACTGTGACGGTTGCCGCCATCGTCGGCTCGCTCGCGTTTGCGTTGAGCAAGACCCCGATCTTCACCGCACGAACGACCCTGCTGCCGCCGGGTGCACAGCAGCAAAGCTCGTCGGCTGCGGCTCTGGCCGCGCTGGGCTCGTTGGGGGGGCTGGCGGGCGGGCTTGCCGGCAAGACACCCGATGAGCTCTATGTGACCCTGCTCAAGAGCGACAGCATCCAGCGCGCGCTCGCCACCAAGTTTGACCTCTACAAGCGCTACGAAGTCGAGTCCTACGAGGTGCTGCGCAAGGTCGCGGTTCAGTACGTGCGTGTGTCTTCCGACAAGAAGTCGGGTGTCATCACCGTCGAGGTCGATGACAAGGAACCCAAGTTCGCCGCCGAGTTGGCCAATGGGTACGCCGTTGAGATCACCAAGCTGCTGGGGCGCTTGGCCGTGTCGGAAGCCCAGCAGCGCCGGGTGTTCTTCGACCAGCAACTCAAGGAGACCAAGGAGAACCTGATCAAGTCTGAACAGGCCTTGCGTGAGGTGCAAGAGAAGTCCGGCATGATCGTTCTCGATCAGCAGGCCCAGGCCATCATCAAGGCCGTGGCCGAATTGCGCACCAAGATCATCGAACGCGAAGTGCGCCTGAAGGTCTTGCGCACCGGGGCCACCGCCGAAAACCCCGACGTGCAGTTGCTGGCGTCCGAGCTGTCTGCGCTGCGCGGGGAGCTGGCGCGTATGGAGTCTGCAACGGGGGGCACTTCGTCATCGCGAGGCAATGCGGGCATCGACATTCCGGTGGGCAAGCTGCCGGCGGCTGCGGTCGACTATGTGCGTGCGCTGCGAGAGGTGAAATTCCAGGAGACCATGCTGGCCAGCATGCTGCGCCAGTTCGAGATCGCCAAGCTCGACGAGGCCAAGGAAGGCCCGGCCCTGCAGCAGGTTGATGTGGCCTCGCCACCCGATCGCAAATCCAAGCCGTCGCGTGCGCTCATCGTGCTCACCATCACCTTGGCCGCTTTCTTGGGGTCGTGTGTGTTCGTCATCGGGCGCCGCTACCGCCAGCTGCTGCGCGAACAAGACCCAGAAAGCGCGCAAGCCTGGGCCAGGCTCTCCGCAGCCTGGCGTTTGCGCCGAACGCGTTAACCCAAGCGCTCAGCAGCGCGAGCGCAGCTCCACGCAGCCGCGCGGTGACGTGAGCGTGGCGTGCAGCGCCGGCATGCCCGGCGCGGAGTTGCCGGTGATGCCTGACGGAAGCGTGAACTGCGCCAGCGCCGCATCAGGGATCTGCGACAAGGCCAGGCTCTGCAAGCTCACACCACTGGTCGGCAAGGCGTCGGTGGGGTGGATGTCGCCCCAGGCGATCCAGGTTGGCAGCGCGCCGCTGCACAGGCGTTGACCGTCAGGCCGCACGCCGATGTGCCAGCGCAAGAGGCCGCGCGGTGTTTCCCGCTCGGCAGCCAGCACCTCGCCGCCATCCAGGCCCAGGGTTCGCAGGGCGGCCAGCTGCGCATGGATGTCGGACGCACGTGCGACCCAGTGAACGAGTTGCGGGCCTTCGCGCAGTGCCGCCCGCATCTGCGCTGCATCCAGATCGAACCAGCGTGGCCGCGTCGGTGCTGGGGCTTGCGGGTCCACCGCGATGAGCTCGACATAGGCCCGGGGAAAGGTTGGGCTCGCGATCGAAAACAGCCGGTTGTGCGTGCCCATCAGCGGGTGCTGCCCACCCAGGCTCGGTGTGATACCAAAGGTGGTTTCGCACCACGCCACGCCTTCGTCCAGCGAGCGTGCGGCGAATACCAGATGGTCGAGCGCAATGCGCGTCACAGCCTCAGCTCACCCCGGATGCAGCTCACGCTCTGCCCGCCCACCCACACGGTGTTTCCTTCTTGTTCGATGCTGATGCGCCCGGCACGGCCCAGGCGTTGGCCTTGGGAAGCCAGGTAGCGCGAGGGTGCGAGACCGGCGCCGATCAGCCACTGGGCGACACCGGCGTTGAGGCTGCCCGTCACCGGGTCTTCAGGCACACCGTCGGCGGGTGCAAAGGCGCGCAACTCGAACAGGCATTCGCTGCCCGGTGCATGGGGGCCGACCACGCCGACATCGGCCAGGCCTTTCAGCACGGTGTGGTCGGGTTCGATGGCCAGCACGCTGTCGGCACTGTCGAGCAGCAGGCCCATCCACTTCGGGCCGTTGTGCAGCCACTGCGACGCACGCACCTGGTCACGCCGCAAGCCCAGCGCGGTGAGTGTGGCGCTGAGCAGCGTGTCGTCGATCTCGCCCATGCGCAGCGGTGGTGCTGCAAAGGCAGCCCGCTCACCATTCAGGCGAATACGCACCAGCCCCACGCCGCATTGCTGCACTGCCATGCCGCGCGCACGTGGCGTGCCGCCGGCTTGCAACCACGCATGGCAACTGCCCAGCGTGGGGTGGCCGGCAAACGGCAGCTCGGTGTTGGGCGTGAAGATGCGCACGCGGTAGTCGGCGGCGGGGTCAGTGGGCTGCAGCAGGAAAGTGGTTTCCGACAGGTTGGTCCAGTTCGCGAAGTCCTGCATCTGCGCATCGCTCAAGGCATCGGCGCCGTGCACCACGGCGACCGGGTTGCCTTTCAGTGGCTGGTCGGTGAACACATCGACCTGGGTGAACTGAAAGTTGTTCATGCCGACTCCTTCAGCGTTTGCGCCAACAGTTGAATGCCGCGCTCGATCTGTGCCGGCTCCACGGTCACGAACGACAACCGCAAGGTGTTGGCACGCGGGTGGTCGGCATAAAACGCTGCGCCCGGCACATAGGCCATGCCATGCGCTACTGCTTTGGGCAACAAAGCGGCAGCGTCCACACCTTCAGGCAGTTCGACCCAGAAGAACATGCCGCCATGCGGCGTGTTCCAGCGGCAGCCGGCGGGCATGTGGGCGCTGAGTGCAGTGCTCATCGCGTCGCGCTGCGCTCGGTAGCGCGCGCGAATCGTCGGCACGTGCTTGAGCAGGAAACCATCGCGTATCACCTCATGCACGACCCGCTGGTTGAAACCTGGTGTGTGCAGGTCGGCCGCCTGCTTGGCCTGCAGCAGCTTCGGGCACAAGGCCGTGGGAGCCACCACATAACCCAGGCGCAGACCGGGAGCGAGTACCTTGGAAAACGAGCCCAGGTAGACGCTGCCTTCGGGCCAGCGCGCTGACAGCGGTGCCGGCGGCGGCTCGTCGAACCACAGGTCGCCGTACGGGTTGTCCTCAACGATGGGCACGCCGGCGCGGCGCGAGGCCTCGACGACGTCGATGCGGCGCTGCGCACCCATGACGCGGCCAGTGGGGTTCTGGTAGTTGGGCAGCAGGTAGGCGAAGCGCGTGCCGGGCGCGTCATGCGGCAGGGCCGCAATGGCCTCGGGGCGCGGGCCCTCAAGGTCGCTGGCGAGGCTGGCGAACAAGGGCTCGAAGGGCGTGAAGGCCTGCAGCGCACCGAGGTAGGTGGG
>JACMKW010000241.1 GCA_014379885.1 Rhizobacter sp. | reverse complement strand
CGATGTCGGCCTGCGACACCGCGGTGGCCAGGTCGTCAGCCGCCAGGGCATCAATGCCCAGATCGCGCCAAGCCGCGGCCAGGCGCCGCGCCGCTTCGGGTCGTCGGCTCCACACGGTCACCTGCTCGATCGGCAGCACGCTGCGGTAAGCCTCGGGCAGCAGACCAGCCACGCGGCCCGCTCCCACCACCAGCAGACGGCGCGCATCAGGCCGTGCGAGGCGTGACGCCGCGAGGGCCGAGGCCGCTGCGGTGCGCCGCGAGGTGATCTCGTTGCCATCCATCTGAACCAAGGGCACGCCGGTGCGCGCGTCGTACAGCAGGTAGGTGGAGTGCAGCCCCGGCAACCCGAGTGCGGAGTTGGCGGGCGCGATGGTCACGGTCTTGATGCCCAGGTAACGCCCGGCCTGCCACGCCGGCATGATCAACACCGTGAGGCCGCCATCGGCCGGCAGGCTGTGCACGTGGCGCGGCGGCACCTCGCAGCCGGTGACGAACATCTCGGCCAGTGCCGGAATCAGCTGCTCAAAACCCAGCGCTGCGCGGGTGGTGGCCGTGTCGAAGGTTTTCATGGTGCGTGCTTGAGCTTAGCGTGACACACTCGCCCGCCATGTGGCGCCCTGCATTGCCTTCGATTGCCAAGCTGCTGGCCCGCCATGGCCTCAGTGATTGCCGCGCCCGCCTGGTGGCCGAACTGGATTGCGCGGTCTGGCGCATCGCCACGCCAGCTGGTGCTGACTTGTCACTGCGCATCTACGCGCCTGAGCGGCAAGACATCACAGCCATCAACACCGAGATCACTTGGCTGAGCGCGCTGGCCGACGCCGGTGTGCACGTGCCGCGCCCGTTGCCTGACCTTGATGGCCGTTACCTGATGCCGTGGCAAGCCCATGCGGCGGCAGCCTCGCAACACGCCGTGCTCCTGAGCTGGTTGCCGGGTCGCATGCTCTACAAAAGCCTGCGGCCTGTGCACTTGCGGCGTGTGGGTGAGCTCGTGGCGCAATTGCACAACAGCAGCCAAACCCTCACGCACGGCAGCGTAAAAACTCACCCTGGGCTGGCGCACACCGCCGACGTGTCCGCCTGGGCACAAGGCCATCGGCAGTTGCCAAGCGGCTACCCGAAGGGCCTGCAAGCCAGCGTGCAACGTGCCGCGCAGCACCTGCAGCAACACCTGAACGACTGGCCACACGACGCGGCTCACTGGGGCTTCATCCACGGTGACCTGCACCTCTGGAACATCGTCTTTCACCACGGCGTGGCAGGTGCCATCGACTTCACCGACTGCGGCTGGGGTTTCATGGCGCTTGACCTGGCGGGAGTGCTGCAATTCCTGAAGCACCCCTTGACGCCAGCCGACGCACACATCCGCCAGAACTACGCGCCGCTGCGTGGCGCCTTGTTCGAGGGCTACGCCTCGCAGCGACCGTTGCCAGACAGCCTGCGCGCACAGATCGAACCGCTGATCGCCATGCGCATGATGCAAACACTGCAGTGGATCGTTGACGACTGGCCTGCACCCGACCACCGTTCCTGGGGGCCGGGTTTCCTGGCGCGCCTGAGTAGCACTTTGGACGAGGCTTTTGAATGAATGCAGCAGAATGCGGCATCCCCACGAGGCGAGCTCACCTGTGAACACCTCCACGCACCGACAGCCCTCGCAAACCTGCGGCTTCAGCCTGATCGAAATGATGGTGGTAGTGGCCATCATCGCCATCCTCGCGTTGATGGCCGTGCCCAACCTCACGGGCAAGTACGTGCGCGAGAACATCGTCGAAGCGGTCGCACTTGCCAAGGTGGCGAAGGACCCGATCGCTGCGGCCTGGACGGCCACCAAGAGCGTGCCCGACGACAACGTCAGCGCGGGCCTGCCGGAGCCCGCCAAGATCGTGAACAACGTGGTGAAGTCAGTCACTGTGGAAGGCGGTGCCATCCACATCGTGTTCGGCAACCGCGCCACCAGCGTGCTTCAGGGCAAGACACTCACATTGCGCCCTGGCGTGGTGGAAGACGCTCAAATCGTTCCGGTGGCCTGGGTGTGTGGCCACGCCAAGGCGCCTACCAACATGAAGGCCTTGGGCACCGACAAGACCGACATCCCGGGCACCCACTTGCCGGTGAACTGCCTCTGAGGTTTGGCAGCCCGAGCGCCGGGCCGCCCCAAGCCGGGCGGCACCCCCTCGGGGGGCAGGAGCGAAGCGACGTGGGGGCAGTCATCGCGTCAGTGGCGGGCTGGCGAGATTTCGTCGAAGCCCAGCGCGCCAGCAATCTGACCACGCACCACTTCCCCCAGCGCGCGACGGTCTTGGCCCGTGGTGGGAATCACCGGCAGCTGCGTCACGAAGGCCTGCATGCGGTGGGCGGTGGCAACCGTCCACAAGGAACTCACCAGTGTGGTGTCACCTATCCACACCACGGCACGGCTGGGTTGCGCGTCGGCATCGACGTAGCGCAGCGCAATGGGCTGCACAGGTGTGTCGGTGGATATCGCCGCCTGCAACAGGTTGGCGTGAAACGGCAGCAGTGACAGGCCGTCGCCCGTGGTGCCTTCAGGAAACATGGCGATGGTGTCGCCCTGCTGGAGCGCTTCGGCAATCTGGTGCACCACACGCAGTGCATCGCGCTTGCGTTCGCGTTCGATGAACAGCGTGCCCCCGTTCGCAACCAGCCACCCGAGCAAGGGCCAGGCTCTCACATCGGCCTTGGAGACAAAGCGCGTCGGGTGCACCGCGTTGATGGCCATGATGTCGAGCCACGAGATGTGGTTGGACACCAGCAGCACCGCACCGGCATGCGACTCACCGCTGCCGTGGATCTGCATGCCCAGCACACGGCCCATCTTGGCGCACCAACGGCCGGTCTGTTGCAGGCGCTCGTGGGGCGTGACAAACGGGAAGATAACGGCGCAGCGCAGCAAGCCCGCAGCGATGTGCTTGGCGCAATGCGCCAGCCGCCACACACCGCGCAGTTGACGCAGCACCGGGTTCAACCTAGAAACCGCAGTTGAACGCGCCCGAGTGGGCCGTGATGGGGCGCGCTGGCAAGGCGCGACGACGCTGCGGGCGCCATGCCCGCGAGGAGAAGCAACGCCGCCAGCGTGCCGCAGCGCGGCTCAATCGGGTGCGTAGCGCTCTCACCCTTGTGGTGACGTTGGTCGTGAGTGCAGAACTCAATATTCATGCGATGTCGCCAGTGGCGGGGAGCGGTCAACTGCGATTTCTAGGTTGAACTTGCCTCGTACGCCACGTGGCCGGCGACCAGCGTGTACTTCACGCGGCCCGGCAACTCATAGCCGGCAAAGGGCGAATGTTTGCCCTGGCTCTTGAGCGCCTGGGGCTGCACCGTCCAGCGCGCTTGGGCGTCGAACAGGCACACATCGGCCATGCCGCCCTCGACCAGCCGCCCCGCGCTGGAGGCGATCGACCCCAGCGCTTCACCCAGCACGCGCACCGGCTCCGAGGTCACCGACGCGAGCGTCTTGCCCAGGCTCAGGCCCTGCTCTTCGCCCCACTTAAGCGCCAGGCTGAGCAGCAGCTCCAGCCCGGTGGCGCCGGGCTCGGCTTCGGCGAAAGGCAGGTTCTTGGCGTCTTCATCGACCGGCGTGTGGTCGCTCACCAAGGCGTCGACCGTGCCGTCGGCCAGCGCTGCGCGGATGGCATCGCGGT
>JACMKW010000240.1 GCA_014379885.1 Rhizobacter sp. | reverse complement strand
TCTTCTTGTTCTTGTCGGTCGTGTAGAAATGACCCGTGCCGGCTGACGATTCCAGCTTGATTTTTTCGCGTCCACCTTTTGCCATGATCGGCTCCTAATTCAGAGTTCGCCGCGGGCGCGCAAGTCGGCGACGACTTGCTCAATGCCCACCTTGTCGATCAGGCGCAATGCGGCGGTGGTGATGCGCAGGCGCACCCAACGGTTTTCGGTTTCGAGCCAGAACCGGCGGTATTGCAGGTTCGGCAGAAAGCGACGCTTGGTGCGGTTGTTGGCGTGGGAAACATTGTTGCCCACCATCGGGCGCTTACCCGTGACTTGACAGACGCGTGCCATGACGCTTCTCCGTGTGATCTTTGTTTCAGAACTGGGGCCGACCGGGGCGCTGCGTATGGAAAAGCACGCAGCACAGCGTTCCGTTTTCGGCAAAGACGACGATTATAGCCAGCTTTTGGCGCCCTGCCTACAGGGCCGAATCAGTGCCCCAGAAAGCGCTGTGCATCCAGTGCGGCCATGCAGCCCGTGCCGGCGCTGGTGATGGCCTGGCGGTAGATGTGATCTTGCACGTCACCCGCTGCAAACACGCCGGGTACGCTGGTCATCGTGGCCAGCCCGTTCAGCCCGCTCTGGGTCACGATGTAGCCGTCTTTCATCTCCAACTGTCCTTTGAAAATGTCGGTGTTGGGCTGGTGGCCGATGGCAATGAAGCAGCCTTTGAGCGTGAGCTCGCTGGTGCCTCCGCCTTGTGTGCTCTTCAAGCGCACGCCGGTCACGCCCGAGGCGTCGCCGAGTACTTCATCGAGCGTCTGCCACAAATGCAACTCCATCTTGCCGGTTTGCACTTTCTCCATCAGCCTGTCGATCAATATGGCCTCGGCGCGAAATTTGTCGCGGCGGTGGATCAGGTGCACCTTGCGTGCGATGTTGGAGAGGTAGAGCGCTTCTTCGACGGCGGTGTTGCCGCCGCCCACCACGCACACGTCTTGCTCACGGTAGAAGAAGCCGTCGCAAGTGGCGCAGCCGCTGACACCTCGGCCCATGAAAGCTTCTTCAGACGGCAAGCCGATGTATTTGGCCGAGGCGCCGGTGGCGATGATGAGTGCGTCGCACGTGTAGGTGCCCGAGTCGCCCTTGAGCGTGAACGGGCGCTTGGAGAAGTCGACCTGGTTGATGTGGTCGAACACGACCTTCGTATTGAAGCGTTCGGCATGCTGCAAGAAGCGTTGCATCAGCTCGGGGCCTTGCACGCCCATCACATCAGCGGGCCAGTTGTCGACCTCGGTGGTGGTCATCAACTGCCCACCTTGGGCAATGCCGGTGACGAGCATCGGCTTGAGGTTGGCGCGCGCCGCATAAATGGCCGCGGTATAGCCGGCAGGGCCGGAACCCAGGATCAGAACTTGGGCGTGTTGGTTGGGTTGGCTCATGACGGAAAGAAGATGGGTGAGAAGGTGAGGGCAAGCGCGAGAGCGATGCCATAGGTACGCAAGAGAAGTCAGTCTGACATGGGGTTGACGCCGACTGGCATCAATTCGTGTAATGGTGACAATACCGATATTTGAATGAAACGTTAGTTTTCCACGTTTGAATCCTTAGACTGCGCAATCGACACAAGGAGGTTCTCCGATGGCCATGTTGTCCAACCTGGACTTGATTCGGCGCGTGCCGCTGTTCTCCCTGCTCACCAATGATCAGGCCTCAGCCATCGCCGACAGCGTGGTGAAGCGTCGCTTTCGCCGCGGCGAAATTATCGTGGAGCATGGCAAGAAGTCGAACGCCCTGTACATCTTGTTGACCGGCCGCGCTCGCGTGTTGACGTCTGATTCCCGTGGCCGCGAAGTGATTCTCGCGGTGCTGCAGCCGGGTCACTATGTTGGCGAAATGAGCCTGATCGACAACGAGCCGCATTCGGCCACGGTGCGCGCCGAGGTGCAAACCGACATGCTCATTCTGGGCCGCGCCGAGTTCGCGCGCTGCCTGCCCGAGAACTCCAGCCTCTCTTACGCCATCATGCGCGGTCTGGTTCAGCGCCTGCGCAGCGCCGACCGCCAGATCGAGTCGTTGGCCTTGCTCGACGTGTATGGCCGCGTGGCGCGCTCGCTGCTCGACATGGCCGAAGACGACGGCGACG
>JACMKW010000239.1 GCA_014379885.1 Rhizobacter sp. | reverse complement strand
TTCTACGAGCACCTGATCGACGTCAAGCCCGACGGCTCGTTCCGCATGGACATGAGCTACTTCAACTACGCTACCGGCCTCACGATGACGAACGCCAAGTTCGCCGCGCTGTTCGGTGGGCCGGCGCGCAAGGCGGGCGACCAGCTGACCCAGCATCACATGGACTTGGCGGCTTCGTTGCAGGTCGTGACCGAAGAGATCGTGCTTCGCCTGACGCGCTCGTTGCGCCAGGAAACCGGCATCAAGAACCTGTGCCTCGCCGGCGGTGTGGCGCTCAATTGCGTGGCCAACGGCAAGATCCTGCGCGACGGTGCGTTCGACAACATCTACGTGCAACCGGCCGCCGGTGACGCCGGTGGTGCGTTGGGCGCAGCGCTGGTCGGCTACCACATGCAGATGGATCAGAAGCGTGTGGTCAACGGCGATGCGATGCAAGGCTCCTACCTCGGCCCGCAGTTCGCACAGGCCGACATCGAGGCGCGCCTGAAGGCTGCCGGCGCACGGTTTGAGACGCGTGACGATGCCAGCCTGGTGAACGGCGCGGCCGAAGACCTGTCGCAAGGCAAGGCCCTCGGCTGGTTCCAGGGCCGCATGGAATTCGGCCCGCGTGCGCTTGGCAACCGTTCCATCCTCGGTGACCCGCGTTCGCCTTCGATGCAGAAAACACTCAACCTCAAGGTCAAGTACCGCGAGTCGTTCCGCCCCTTTGCACCTTCAGTGCTGCGCGAGAAAGTCAGCGAATGGTTCGAGCTCGACGGCGACAGCCCTTACATGCTGATGGTGGCCGACGTGGTCAAGTCACGACGCGTGGAGATGACGGCCGAGCAGCAGCAGCTCTTCGGCATCGAGAAGCTGAACGTGCCGCGCTCCGACATCCCGGCCGTCACGCACGTCGACTACTCGGCGCGCATCCAGACGGTGGAGAAGAACGTCAACGCCCGCTACCACGCTTTGTTGACGGCGTTCGAAGCGAAGTCGGGTTGCCCGGTGCTGGTGAACACGAGTTTCAACGTGCGTGGCGAGCCCATCGTGGGCACACCCGAAGACGCCTTCCGTTGCTTCATGGGCACTGAGCTCGATGTGCTGGCGGTGGGCAACTGCTACCTGCGCAAAGAAGACCAAGACCCTGCGCTGAAGCAGAACTACGAAACGGCCTTCGAGCTCGACTGAGCGGCTGGGAACTTTTTGATTCCTCCACCGTTCGGGCTGAGTCTGTCGAAGCCAGCGACGTGCACTGCGCACCCTCCCTTCGACAAGCTCAGGGCGATCGGGAATACAGGCTCAGGGCGAACGGAAATGAAAGTTCTCAACCTCTCTGAGCGGCGAGGTGAGTTGATGTCCTGGGCTCCAAGCGGCCCTGAGAAAGCCGGGCCATGACCAGTTCCCTCAAGTCGAAGTTGCTGTCCACCGGGGTGGCCGTCGTGGCGATCCTCGTGTCGATCTTGTTGGCGGAGGGCGCCGCCCGCTTGGTGGTCGACCCGGCCGACTTCCTGATCGTCGTGCCGGTGTCAGACCCCTTTCTCGGCCACAAGGTCGTGCCCGGTGATGGTGGGCACGATGCGCTCGGGTTTCGCAACCGCGCAGTTCCAAAGACCGCCCAGATCGTGGCCATCGGCGACTCGATGACCTATGGCTCAGGCGCACCACGCGACGGCGCGTGGCCGCAGCAGCTGGCAACACTCGGTGGCGAGTCGGTCTACAACATGGGGCTCGGAGGTTATGGGCCACTGCAGTACCTGCAGCTTGCGAGCACACAAGCCAAACAGTTCAAGCCGCGCCAGTTGATCGTGGGCTTTTACTTCGGCAACGATTTCATCGACGCCTACATGGCGCCCCAAAGCCTTGCCCATTGGCAGAGCTGGCGTGAAAGCGTGGCGGCACCCAACACTGCGCCCACCCAAACGGCTGGTGCCAAACCCGCACCGCAACGGCGTGGTGCGGCGCTGCGCAACTGGCTGTCTCGCCACAGCGTGCTGTACGGCATGTTGCGCACCACAGTCCTTGAGCCTTTCGCCGCGGCCGAGCAGAAGAACGTGGCCAGCCAGATGTCGCCCGACGAGCGCCTGAGCTGGTCTGATCCGGCCGCACCTGAGGTGAAGACGGTGTTCACCGCCCAGCAGCGCGGCTCGGCACAAGACACCTCGCAGTCCAATGTGCGTGAAGGCATGCAGATCACCAAGCGTGCGTTTGCTGCCATCAAGGACGAAGCCGACAAACAAGGTGTGGGCCTGTTGGTCGTGCTGATCCCGACACGTGAGCGGGTGTACTGCCCCTACCTCAAGGCCACAGGCACCACGCTGCCGCACGCCTACATGAAGCTGTGCCAGGTGGAAGACGCCAACAAGGCCGAGTTGATTCAGGCCCTGAACGCCAAGGCCATCGCCTACGTCGACCCGACGGCTGCGATGGAAGCGAAGGTCGAGCAGCACGTGCAGATCTACCCACCCACGTCGGATGGCCACCCGACGGCGCTCGGGCACCGCGCCATTGCTGAAGCCGTGTTGGCCGCCTTGAAGAAGCTGCCTGCGGCTGCGGCAGCCTCGGCGCCCAAGTAAGTCAGGCCTCGCGAGGCCGCAGGGGCTTATTCCGCGACAGCGCGGGCCAGCAGGCCCATGCCATCGTCCCAGGCCTGGGCCATCGGCGCAAACGCTTCGGCGGCATCGAAGGCACGCTTGCCGTTCACCACACGCGCCAGCTTCAGGATCAGCGACTTGCTGTCTTGAGCGATCACGTCGAAACGCTCGGCAGCGGCCAGGAGGTTCGCATGGCCGTGGGGTGCCAGCCAGCGCAGATGGTTCGATGCCAACTCAAACGCGGCGCCCAGCTGGCGCAGCGTGGTGAAAGCCCACGCGTGGTAGTGCGCCAGACCCTGAGCATGCAGCTGCGACAGGTCGGTGTTGAGACGTGCTGCGAAGCGCGGCACCGGGTTGCTGGTGGGACGCCACGCCATGTATTGGCACAGCAACTGGTATGAAACGTCGGCCAACTCTTGCGCAGGTCTGCGTTGCAAGCGGTCGATGCGAATCAGCTCTGCGTACAGAGGCAGCACGCCTTCACCCGCGTCGCGCTGGAAGAGTTGCAGAAAATCTTCGCCCAACAGCTGGTGGTAGCCGGCGCTGTGGAAATAGCCGAGGCGCTGTTGATCCACGTCCAGGTCGTTCAACAAGATCGTCGTCTTGACGTGATGGCGCTGGTAGTCAGTGCCTGCAGTGTCGGGCAGCCAGAAGGAGTCGGCCTCGGTGCTGATGAGCTTGCCGGCCCCCAGGTATTCGGCCGCATGGTCGATCAGCGGGCGCCAGATGTTGAGCTCTTGCACGTCGATGCCGTAGAGCGTGCGCAGGTCGGTGTGGGGCGGCTTGAAGAAGGTGCAATGGTCGCCTTCGAAATCAGTCGTCAGCGTGAATGCCATGGCCGCGGCGGGCTCCAGCTTGAGCGCGTGCAGCAGCTCGATCCAGACGTCGACGTAGCAGTTTTTCTCGACCCACACCGCCTGCTCGGAATGCATCGCATGCGGCCGGTAGTTAGTGGCCGACAGATCGGCCAGGGCGGAAAATCGGCCGCTGCGGCTGGCGTGCGGGTTCACAGCGACAACAGCTCCCGCAATGGCTGAGGCCAGCGCTTGACGTCGAAGCCATGGTGCTTGAAAAGTGCCATCGTCACCCGCTCCAGCCCGAAGCCCAGGCACGCGGTGCTGGCGACCTCACCATCGGCGGTGCGGATGTCGAAGGTTGAGCCGAAATGCTGCTGGTGGAAGTTGAAGGAGCACACGGCCGTTGGTGCTTCGAGCGAGATGACGGGCACCAGCACCTCGAACTTCAGGCGCAGCTCGATCTGATTGGCTGCCAGTACCTTGCCGCCGCGGCCGAAGAAAGGGTCGGCCGCGACGTCAGAGGTCACGGGCAGGCCGAGCGAGGCGAGCAGATCCAGCCCACGCCGCAGCCACATGTCGCGCCAGGCGACGACCTGATCTGCCGTGCCCGCGCGAATGAACTCGCGCACGCGAAAAGATTGCATGCGCGTGGGTTCGCGCGAAGGCTCATTGCGGTAGACCCAGCCCAGCAATTCGACCAGCCGGCCTTCGGGAGGCATCGTGCCGGTGAAGGTCGGGTAGACGGGGTAACAGGCTGCGGGCGTGAGTGTCACGCCGGTCTGCGTCAGCAAATCACCCCAAGGCTGCCCGCTGGCGGCGCGCTCGGCGAGGGCCAACGCTTGCATGGCATTGCCCGCAAAGCTGTGGATCGCGCCGCACAGGTGTGGGAACGAATCGAGGTAGTGCACTTTCTCAAGCAGGGCGCGATCGATGAGAGGCGGGTAGCTTTGCGACTCCGCACCATCGTCTCGGGCAACGTGGTCGATCAAGGCATTGAAACGACCCAGCACTTGCTCGAACACGGCACCCCGGCCGAAGATGCCCAGCGCGCCGGAGGGAATGATCAGCCCGTGGTCGACCAGGCCTTGGTAGAAGGTGTCGATGTCGTAGGCAGTGTCCACGGGAGTGCTCACGGCGCGTCTTTGAAAACCAGCAGCATGGATGCGCTCTTCGACGCAATGCGTTCGTTCGAAACCATCAGTGATGCAGAAAGCGTGTCGCGGTAGTGGCGGCCCAGGCTGAACGGCGAGTCGTTCTTGTAGCCGAGCACCCCCAGGATCTGCAGCGCGCGGTGCACGATCTGCGGCGCTGCTTCAGAGCAGGCGATCTTCAGGTTGTTCAGGCGCAGCGCCCACCCCATGCCGAGCAGGTCTTGTTCGCCACCCGGTTTTTGCACCGTGTCGTCAAAGGCTTGTGCCACCGACTGCCATTGCTGGCGCATCACCTGCAGCTGCGCTGACACCTCGGCCAGCCGCATGGCTGTTGGCGGCACCGTGCCGGGTTTCTTGCGCGCCTCGCCGCGCACGTAGTTCGCCGCCCGGGCGACTGCATCGGCGGCAATGCCCCACCACAGCGACGCCCACAGGATGTGCGAGTACGGCACCATGGTTTGTGCCGAACTGTCGGCATACGAGCCAGGCAGGATTTGCTCCACAGGGCCGGTGGATTCGAGGCGGAAGCCGGGGCTGCAGGTGCCGCGCATGCCCAGGGTGTCCCAGGTGGTGGTTTGCACGAGCGACGCGTTTTCGCGTTTCACCAGCACCAGCACCTGGTCGCTGGCAGGGGCATCGGCATCGCGCCGGCACGTGACGAGCAGCGCGTCGGCATGGGCGCAGTACGAGCCGGTGGTGGCGTCCTTGTTCAGCACGAAGCGCTCGTCGCGGCGTTCCACGGCGCAGATGCTGGAGCGTGTGTCGCCCGAGGTACCCACTTCGGAGGTGATCGAGGCGAGCAGGTACTGGTGTTGCACCAGCTCACGCAGGTAGCCGTTGAAGAACGTGCTCTGCAACCCGTGGCGCGCGAGGCAGGCAACCTGGATGCAGTGCATGGCGAGCACCATGCCGCTGGAGCCGCAGCCTTGCGACAGCGTGGCGCACAGCTGAGTCAGCTCCTGCATGTTGCAGCCGGCGCCGCCCAGGTGCCTGGGAACCGGTGCCGACAACACACCGGCGCTGCGCAGGGCGTCAAGGGTTTCAGCGGGGAAGCGTGCCTGCTGATCCACATCGGCGGCATGTTGCGCTGCAACACCATTGGCGATGGCGCGGGTGGCGGCCAACAGGGCGGGAAATGGCGGAATGGGGTCGGTGTCGGTTTGATTCACGCGGTTGAGCATAGCGCCCAGCGCCGGGCGTCAGCATCCCGCAAATGGGTATGCACAAACGTGCAGCAAAGCTGGTTCTGCGAAATAGTGCGCAATCACCTTGACCTATGTCACTTTTCCCTCAAGGGAGGGGATGCCACAGACAGGATGGATCGACGATGCTTGCTGCTTGGCAAGTTGCATCACCCATTTAGACCCATGCTGCCCACTTTTCAACACATCACCATTCCTCAGCCCGGCGCTGAGCGCATACGCGTGGGCATGGATGTGGTCGACATCCGGCGCATCAGCGAGTCCATCGACAAGTTCGGGTCCCGCTTCGTTCAGCGACTGTTTAGCGAGAGCGAGATTTCCTACGCGCTGGAGGGCGAGGGCCAGGCCCCGCAGCGCCTGGCCGCACGTTTTGCCGCCAAAGAGGCGGCCATCAAGGCCTTCAACCTCGGCGAGGCCGGCGTCAACTGGCGCGACATCGAAGTGCAGAAATTGCCCAACGGTGCTTGCCGCCTGGCCTTGCACGGCAGGGCCGCTTCACAGGCCGAGCAACTGGGTGTGTGCGAGATCGCACTCAGCCTGAGCCATGATGGTGACTACGCTGCCGCGGTGGTCACGGCCCTGATGGCGCCGGTGGGCGTCGACACAGATATTTCTTGAGGTAGTTCCCCCATGAACACGGCCCAACAACTCGAAACCCAGATTCGCGCAGTGCTGCGGGATCATGGCCGCCTGAGCAAGCCGATTGACCAGCTCGATGTCACGGCCGACCTGTACCAGGCAGGCATGACCTCGCACGCCAGCGTCAACGTGATGCTGGCCCTGGAGAGTGCATTCGACATCGAGTTCGCCGACCACATGCTCAAGCGCAGCGTCTTCAACAGCGTGGCCTCGATCCGCGACGCGGTGGCAGAACTCACACACGCTTGAACCATGCGATGACCTCCGGGGCGCACCAAGTCGCCTCCCTGCAACGAGAGCGAATTGCGCAGGGCTGGGAGATTTGCGCAACGGCCCCGGGTGCGTTCAGCGACCCTGGGCAACTCGCCGGAGTGGCCGCCGACCAATGGATCAAGGCCCCTTTGCTGGGCCCTGTGGCTGCGGTGCTCAGATCCCTCGGGCGCTGGAGCCTGGACGGCCCGACACGCCGCTTCGATGCTGACGACTGGTGGTACCGCACCGAATTCGAGTTCCCCGAGCTAACGGCCACCGAAGAACTGTGGCTCGGCTTCGATGGCCTGGCCACGGTGGCCGACGTGTGGCTGAACGGGCACGCGCTGCTGCACAGCAGCAGCATGTTTGTGGCGCACGAGCACAACGTGCGAGCTTTGTTGAAGCCGGGCTCGAACAGCCTCGTGCTTCGTTTCCATTCGCTTGATGCGCTGCTGGCCGCCAAACGCCCACGCCCGCGCTGGAGGGCTCCCATGCTGTCCCACCAGCAGTTGCGATGGTTTCGCACCACGCTGCTGGGGCGCACGCCGGGCTGGTCGCCTCCGGCTGCGGTGGTCGGCCCCTGGAAAGACATCTGGTGGGAACGCCGCGGTGGCTTGCTTGTGACGCCGCTGTCGTTGAGTGCAACGGTCGCACCCGATGGCGTGGGCACGGTCGTGGCGGCTTGCACTTTGCACGGGGTTGCTGGCGAGGCGATAGACCATGTGGAGCTGGAGGTGTCACGCGCGGGTGCTGTGCACCGCGCCACGCTGGAGCGTGACGCTGATGCCCGCTTCAGCGGGGCCGTGGCCATCTCCAATGCCGCGTTGTGGTGGCCTCACACCCACGGCGAACCCGCGCTGTACCAGGTGCGCTTGTTGGCCCATCTGAGTGGCGCACCGGAACCCGTCGCCGTCGATCTGGGCGCCACCGGGTTTCGCAGCTTGCGCGTCGATACCGCCGATGGCGGGTTTGCACTGCACGTGAACGGCGTGCCGGTGTTCTGCCGCGGCGCCTGCTGGACGCCGCTCGACGTGGTGACTCTGCGCGCCACGCCCGAGTCCACACGCGACGCCGTGGCCCAGGTGCGTGATGCCGGCATGAACATGCTGCGTGTGGGCGGCACCATGGCCTATGAAGACACGGCGTTTTTCGATGCCTGTGACGAACTCGGCGTGCTGGTGTGGCAGGAGTTCATGTTCGCCAACATGGACTACCCCGAGCAAGACGCGGTCTTCATGGGCAACGTGCGCATCGAGGCCGAACAACAGCTCCGTGGCTGGCAGGGGCGACCATCGCTGGCCGTACTGTGTGGCAACAGCGAAGTTGAGCAGCAAGCTGCCATGTGGGGTGCGCCGCGCGAGCTGTGGAGCCCGCCGCTGTTTCATACCACTTTGCGGCAGTGGGTAAACGACAACCTGCCCGAGGTGCCCTACTGGCCCTCCAGTGCGCACGGTGGCGCTTTTCCCCATCAGGGCAACGTGGGCACCACCTCCTACTACGGCGTGGGCGCCTACCTGCGCCCGCCCGAAGACGCACGCCGCAGCGAGTTGAAGTTCGCCACCGAATGCCTGGCGTTTGCCAACGTGCCAGACGAGCGCACGCTGGGGCGCATGCCCGGTGGGCCGGCGGTGCGTGTGCACCGCTCCGACTGGAAGGAGCGCACACCGCGCGACTTGAACGCGGGCTGGGACTTCGAAGACGTGCGAGACCATTACTTCGCCCACCTGTTTCGCCTCGACCCGGTGGCCTTTCGCTCGATCGACCACGACCGCTACCTTGCCCTCAGCCGCGTCGTCTCCGGCGAAATGATGGTTGGTGCCTTTGCCGAATGGCGGCGGCCTGCATCGGGCTGCGGTGGTGCATTGGTGTGGTTTCTGCGTGACCTGTGGGCGGGTGCGGGGTGGGGGCTGGTTGACGACGCGGGCCTGCCCAAGGCTTGCTTCTACGCGCTGCGCCGCGCCTTGCAGCCCGTGGCGGTGCTGCTCACCGACGAAGGCAACAACGGGCTGGTTGTGCATGTGATCAACGAACCAGCGCAAGCTTTGCAGGCCACGCTGGAGGTGGCGCTGTATGGCCCGGGTGACGCATCGGTCGGGCAGACAAGTCAGGTATTGGATCTACCTGGTCGCGGCCAGGTGTCCGCGCCACTTGCCGAAGGGCTGGAGGGGTTCAGTGACTTGTCCTATGCCTACCGCTTCGGCCCGCCGTCGGTCACCGTGGTTCATGTCCGCCTGTGTGCGGCCGACGGCTCGGTGCTCGGCGAGGCCTTCCACTTCCCGGCCGGTCAACCGTCGCAGCAACGCTCCGATGTGGGCCTGGCGGCGAGCCTCAATGAAGCACGCAACGAACTGGTGGTGTCTGCGCAGGGGTTCGCCCAGTTTGTGCACGTCCAGCTCGATGGCTATGTCGTGGCAGACAACGACTTCCATCTGGCGCCGGGTGGTCAGCGCCGCATCGCGTTGCGGCGCATCGGCAGCCAGCCTGCCAAGGGCCATGCCTTTGCTTTGAATTCGGATCGCCCGGTGGCGATTTCGGTGGCTTCATGAGCACGCCGGGCCGCCCCAAGGGCGAATACCGGAGTGCGCAGCACGAAGGTACGCCAGTGAGCACGCCGGGCCGCCCCAAGGGCGAATACCGGAGTGCGCAGCACGAAGGTACGCCAGTGAGCGCGC
>JACMKW010000238.1 GCA_014379885.1 Rhizobacter sp. | reverse complement strand
GGTGGCCGGGCAGGACATGATCGAATTTGCCGTGCCGCATTCGCTGTCGGTCACCTTCTTCCCGCACTGGGTGATGGACTTGCGCCAACATTTTGGTGCCTTGAAGAGCCGCCTGATGGCGCTCAACGTGCACGACGCGGTGATGCTGCTCACCGAAGGCAGCTGCGACCTGCTCATCGCCTATCACCACCCCTCGCAGCCCCTGCAGCTCAACCCCGACCGCTACGAGATGCTCAGCGTGGGCGAAGAAACGATCGCTCCCTACGCCAAGGCCGGTGCCAACGGCCAACCGCTGTTTCGCCTGCCGTCCAAGCCAGGCGAGAAAGTGCCCTTCCTCAGCTACGCCTCGGGCGCCTACCTGGGCCGCCTGGTCGAGCAGATCATCAAGCTCTCACCGGAACCGTTGCTGCTCGACCCGATCTACGAGACCGATATGGCCGAAGGCCTGAAGGCCATGGCGCTCGAAGGCCACGGCCTCGCGTTTTTGCCCAACAGTTCGGTCGAGAAGGAAACCAAGAGCAGCCGCCTGGTGCGCGCTTCGGCCCCGGGCACCTGCGAGTTGTCGATGGAGGTGCGCATCTACCGCGAGCGGCCCGAGATGGCGCGCCACACCAAGCCCGGCGCGCAGGCGCTGTGGGACTTTCTACGCGGGCCCTGATCTTGCGAACGAAGCGCTTGAACACGTGCTTTGGCATGTCATTCGACTCCGTATATTCCCGCTCTCTACGTGGTTCCGCGTAGGCCACCATCCCTAGAATCCCGTTCTTGGCTGACCAGCCCCGTTCCCCCGATTCCTAACCCGAAGGAGTTCTCATGAAGAAGTCACTGTTCGCCTTGACCACTGTCCTGGCAGCCATTTTGGTGGCGCCCGCAGCCCATGCCCAAGGCACTGACTCGCTAGCCAAGATCAAGGCAGCCGGCAAGGTGGTGATCGGTACGCGCGACTCATCGGCACCGCTCGCCTACACCACCGGCGACGGCAAATACACGGGCTACCACGTCGAGATATGCAACCGTGTCGTCGACGCGATCAAGACCGAGCTGAAAGCACCCAGCCTGGCCACCGAATACGCGCTGGTGACCTCGCAAAACCGCATCCCGCTTGTTGTCAATGGCACGGTTGACCTGGAGTGCGGCTCCACCACCAACAGCAAGGCGCGCCAGGCGCAGGTGGCGTTTGCACCCACCACGTACGTGACCAACGTGCGCATTGCCGTGAAGGCCAATTCAGGCATCAACTCGATTGCCGACCTGAAGGGCAAGAAGGTTGCCACCACCACCGGCACCACCTCGGTGCAACTGCTGCGCAAACATGAACGCGCCACGGGCGTGAACTTCGACGAAGTGTTCGGCAAGGACCACGCCGACAGCTTCCTGTTGCTCGACTCGGGCCGAGCTGACGCCTTCGTGATGGACGACAACATCCTGGCCGGCAACATCATCAACGCCAAGACCCCGGCCGATTTCCGAATCGTCGGTGAAACGCTGAGCGAAGAGCCGATTGCCATCATGTACCGCAAGGACGACGCTGGCTTCAAGAAGGTGGTTGATGCGGCCGTGGTCGCCATGATGAAGAGCGGCGAGATCGACAAGATCTACAGCAAGTGGTTCCTCGGCCCCATTCCCCCGCGCAACGCCACCGTCAACATGGCCATGACCGCGGCGCTGAAGAATGCCATCGCCAACCCCAACGACAAGCCTGCAGACGACTACGTCAAGAAGTAAACACAGCGCTGCAACGAGCCCACCCGCCACCCCGGGTGGGTTTTTTTTTGGCTGACTCACCCGATTGACAAGGCCTCTGGGCGCGTTGTCCACTGCGCAGGCCATGCGGTGTATGCGTGTGCTGGCACAAGAATCGCAAGAGCAAGCAACTCGGCGGGCAGGAGGCAAAGATGGCTTTTCAATGGGACTGGCAGGTCTACCTGAACGACACCGGTGCCGGGCAGACCTACCTGCAATGGATGATGTCGGCCTGGGGCTGGACGATCGCCGTGGCCGCGCTGGCCTGGGTCATTGCGCTGATCGTCGGCTCGTTGATCGGCGTGTTGCGCACGGTGCCGCACAAGGGGCTGCAGTTCTTCGGCAACGCGTGGGTCGAGGTCTTTCGCAACATCCCGCTGCTGGTGCAGATCTTTCTCTGGTACCACGTGATCCCGGCGTTGATCACCCCGATGAAGGGCTTGCCTTCGCTTGTTCTTGTGGTGTTTGCACTCGGGTTCTTCACGTCGTCGCGTGTGGCCGAGCAGGTGCGCGCCGGCATTCAAAGCCTGCCCCGCGGGCAGATGATGGCGGGCTCGGCGATGGGCCTCACGCTGGCACAGAGTTACCGCTATGTGATTCTGCCGATGGCGTTTCGCATCATCTTGCCGCCGCTCACCAGCGAGGCCATGAACATCATCAAGAACTCGTCGGTGGCGTTCGCGGTGTCCATCTCCGAACTCATCTTGTTTGCGATGCAGGCGCAGGAAGAAACTGCTCGCGGTGTGGAGATCTACCTCGGCGTGACGGGGCTGTACATCGTCTCGGCTTTTGCGGTCAACCGGGTGATGGCGGTCATTGAGTCGCGGGTGCGGCTGCCTGGGTATGTGGGAGGGGGGAAATGAACAATTTCGACTTCTCCGTTTTTAACCTCGATCTGCTTCGCAGCTTCGTTTCTTCGGGCCTCATCTTCAGCGTGCAGCTCACCTTGATCGCCATGGTGGGGGGCATCTTGCTTGGCACGCTGCTGGCGTTGATGCGTCTGTCGGGCAGCAAGTTCCTGGAGATTCCCGCGCGCATTTATGTCGACGGGCTGCGGTCCATCCCGCTGGTGATGGTGATCCTGTGGGTGTACCTGCTGATGCCGCTGCTGCTGGGGCGCCCGATCGGCAAGGAGCTGTCGGCCATCATCACCTTCACGGTGTTCGAGGCAGCGTATTACTCCGAGATCATGCGTGCCGGCATCCAGTCGATCGCCCGCGGGCAGGTGTATGCGGGGCAAGCGGTGGGCTTAAGTTATGCACAGAACATGCGGTATGTGATCTTGCCGCAGGCGTTTCGCAACATGCTTCCGGTGCTGCTCACACAAACCATCGTGCTGTTTCAAGACACCTCGCTCGTGTATGTGATCGGCGCCTACGACCTGCTGCATGGCTTCGAGGTGCTGGGCAAGAACTACGGGCGCACGGTAGAAACCTACCTGGGCGCCGCCGTCGTCTATTTCGTCATCTGCTTCTCGCTGTCCTATGTGGTCAAGCAGCTGCAGAAAAAGATCGCCATCGTCCGCTGAATGTGTATGAGCCCCCGGCTGCCGAGTACAGCATCCGCCTCCCGTGGGGGCGCTCGACCGCTTGGGGCGGCCCGGCGCTGGCCGAGCCTTGCTTAACAGGAGTTACCTCGTGATCGACATCAAGAACGTCTCCAAGTGGTACGGCAGCTTCCAGGTGCTGACCGACTGCACTACCTCCATCCAGAAGGGAGAGGTGGTGGTAGTGTGCGGCCCGTCGGGCTCGGGCAAGTCCACCCTCATCAAGACGGTGAACGCGCTGGAGCCGTTTCAAAAGGGTGACATCGTCGTCGACGGCATCAGCATCAGTGACCCGAAGACCAACCTGCCCAAGCTGCGCAGCCGCGTGGGCATGGTGTTCCAGCACTTCGAGTTGTTCCCGCACCTGAGCGTGACCGAGAACCTCACGCTGGCGCAGATCAAGGTGCTGGATCGCAGCGCCGACGAGGCCAAGACGCGGGGCCTGAAGATGCTCGACCGCGTGGGCTTGATGGCGCACAAAGACAAATTCCCCGGCCAGCTCTCCGGCGGCCAGCAGCAGCGTGTGGCGATTGCGCGCGCACTCAGCATGGACCCGATCGTGATGCTGTTCGACGAGCCCACCTCGGCGCTCGATCCTGAGATGGTCGGTGAAGTGCTCGATGTGATGGTGACGCTCGCCAAGGAAGGCATGACCATGATGGTGGTCACGCACGAAATGGGTTTCGCCCGCAAGGT
>JACMKW010000237.1 GCA_014379885.1 Rhizobacter sp. | reverse complement strand
GGTAGGCATCTCGAACAAACGGGGGTCAAGTCTTGATTGTGAAGGGCTCTACCAGCCCTCGGCGCTTCTGTTGGCCGCAGGTCAACTTCAGCCATGGGTCGGGTTCCGCCGGTCGTCAGGGGCAGTAGGACTCATTCGCGGCCCGACGCGTCGGCTGCGCTACGCGAGTGACCGGTCAGGGAGGTGCAGCCGTCATCCGCTTTGTTGACGATCGTGCGACCGGTTTCCGCTCGGGCTGCCGTTCACCTGCCGACCCTGAGCGGCTGCAGACAGTCTGCGGCCACCGCCCTCGCAGCGATCCATACTTCTCTCGCGCCGGCTTCAGAGGGCTCGCGGGCTTCCCCGTCGCGCCGGGCAGCACGCGTCGAATTAAATTGCAGGCCGAACTGCCGGCCGCTACGCTTGCCTTTGTCGCTGCAACTTGCGCACGGTTTTTAGGCTGTTTCTCCACCTCGTCGCTCGGTTCTCCCGAACCGCTCGCAGGGGATAAGCCACACGGCTGATTGCAACAAGGGCCGCTCGGTCAGAACGCTGCAGCGTCACAACGGGGCCCTCGTCGGGGCCCCGTTGCTTTATCGGTTAGAGCTCTTTTGCGGCTGCCCGACCGCGCTGTTGTTAGGCGCCTCGTCGGGCTTGCTCATCCCCGCAAACCTCCCGCACCATCCCCCGCAACCACCGGTGCGCCTGATCCGCATCCAGCCGCGGGTGCCACAGCAATGACACGGTGATCTCTGGCATGCCCACCGGAAGCGCAAAGCTGTGCATCCCGGCGCGCAAGTTGCCGGTGTGTCGTTCAGGAACCGTGGCGATCAGGTCAGACGCTCGTGCCAACGCCAGCGCGGCAGAGAAGCCATCGACGATCGTGACGATCTCGCGCTCCAACCCGAGCAACTCCAACGCTTCATCCATCGGCCCTTTTTCGAGCCCACGCCGCGAGACGCTGATGTGTCGGCCGCCCGCATAGCGCGTTGCCGTGACCTTGCCCTGGCTCAGTGGGTGCCCCATTCGCACCACACCGATGAAACGATCTCGGAACAAGGCCTGCGCACGCACCTCAGGCCCCATGGTCTTGTCGACCACGCCGGTTTCCAGATCGACGGCCCCGTCACGCAGTGGTGTGCTGCTCTTGTCAGGCTTCTGTACAAAGCGCAGCCGCACGCCAGGTGCTTGCTCGCTCACGCGGTTGATGAGCTCCGGCCCGAAGTTCTCAACAAAACCTTCTCGGGTGCGCAGCGTGAAGGTTCGCACCAGTTGCTTGAGCTTGAGCTTCTTGGCCGGGCGCAGCAGGGCTTCACCGTCGTGCACCAGCTGGCTCACCCGTTCGCGCAGTTCGAGCGCTCGGGGTGTGGGCACGAGGCCGCGCCCGGCGCGCACCAGCAGCGGGTCACCTGTCGTTTCACGCAAACGTGCCAGCGCTCGGCTCATGGCCGATGGGCTCAGCCGCAAGCGGCGGGCGGCGCCCGCCACGCTGCCTTCGGCGAGCAGCACGTCGAGGGTGACCAGCAGGTTGAGATCGGGTGTGGCCATGCGTTGACCGTAGCACCGTTTGGCCATGACATGGCGTCAAACGCATGCATACAGTGCAAACGCTGCGCCTTCCGCCATGTCAGGCAAATGACTACGCTCCTTTCAGCCCCGCTTCGAGGGCCACCAGTACACGGAGTCGTTCATGTTGAAGCCCATCCTTGCCGGGCCCGTTGAAGCCATTGCTGGAAGTGCGGCGCGGCCGCCTTCGGTGCGGTGGGTGCTTGCCAGCCTGTCGTTGTCGATGCTGTTGTCTTCGCTCGGCACCAGCATCGCCAATGTGGGCTTGCCGACCTTGGCGCTGGCGTTCGATGCTTCATTCCGGCAGGTGCAGTGGGTGGTTCTCGCGTATCTGCTCGCCATCACCACGCTGATCGTGAGCGTGGGGCGGCTGGGTGACATCACCGGGCGCCGGCGCTTGCTGCTGGCCGGCATTGCGCTGTTTACGGCGGCCTCGGTGTTGTGCGGCGTTGCGCCCTCGCTCGGGTGGCTGATTGCTGCGCGCGCGGTGCAAGGCCTTGGCGCGGCGGTGATGATGGCGCTCACCATGGCTTTTGTGGGTGAGACGGTGCCGAAGGCCAAGACGGGCAGCGCGATGGGGCTGCTGGGAACGATGTCTGCGATTGGCACCGCGCTAGGCCCCTCGCTTGGCGGCGTTCTGATTGGCGGGCTCGGCTGGCAGGCCATCTTCTTCGTCAACATGCCGCTGGGTGTGTTGACGTTTTTTCTCGCGCGCCGCTACCTGCCTGTGGATCGAAAGTGGGCAAAAACAGGTGCTGGTTTCGACCACCTGGGCACGCTGTTGCTGGCGCTGACGCTTGCGGCCTATGCGCTCGCCATGACCCTTCATCAACCCGGTGGGCGCGGCAGTTTTGGCCTGCTCAACTTGGCGCTGCTGGGGGTGTCTGTCTTCGGTGCGGGTCTCTTCCTGTTTGCTGAGACAAGAGCCACGTCACCCTTGATCCGCCCGGCGATGTTCCGCGACCCGGCGTTGAGTGCGAGCCTCGCCATGAGCGCGCTCGTCTCCACGGTGATGATGGCAACGCTCGTGGTCGGGCCGTTCTATCTCTCGCAGGCGCTTGGGTTGGCCGCTGCGTGGGTCGGGCTCGTCATGTCGGCCGGCCCGCTGGTCGCTGCGCTGGTGGGTGTGCCAGCAGGTCGCCTGGCTGACGGCTTTGGCGCACAACGCATGAGCATCGTGGGGCTCGCGGGCATGGCGGGTGGCTGCGCCGGGTTGTTCATGCTGCCGGCCACGCTGGGCATTGCCGGTTACGTGGCTCCGATGGTGGTCATCACTGCCGGTTATGCGCTGTTCCAGGCGGCCAACAACACGGCGGTCATGGCCGATGTTCGTGCAGACCAGCGGGGCGTGATTTCCGGGTTGCTCAACCTGTCGCGCAACCTGGGCCTCGTCACCGGGGCATCTGTCATGGGCGCTGTGTTTGCGTTCGCGTCGGGCGCAGGCGACATCACCACCGCGCCTCCCGAGTCCGTGGCGAGTGGCATGCGATTCACGTTTGCCGTTGCGGCGGCTCTGGTTGTCGTTGCGCTCGCCGTCGCGGTGGCAACGTTCTCACGAAGGTCGGCCGCACCGAGTGTTGCTTAGTGCGCAGAGAGCGGCAGACCAATCAGCTTGCAGGCGCCTGGCTCAACGAGGCTTGCAACGGCAACGGCGCCGCCAGCAATGCGCCGATGTCGAGCACTCCCGCGGTTCACGTCCGCACGGCGCAGGTCGGCTGCGGGTGCACTGAAGTCGACTTGGGTGGGTCTCGCACTGCAGCATGCCCAGGGCTTGCTCGTCGGTCAGTGGTTGAAGCCGTTCGAGGCCCAGCACCTTGAGCCACTGTTCGCGCGGTGCGCTCACGGACTGTCCGTGAGGCGGCGTTTCAGCGCTTCTTCGTTCTCTTTTTGCGCGCGGGCGCACTCGCCACGGTGTTGCCGCTCCAGAAGTCGACCACCTGTTTCGCGGCGTCTGACTGCATCGTCGCCACTTGCCGTTTGGCCGCGGCGGTTGCCTGGCCGCGTGCCGACCCAGCGATTCGGTTGGCAGTGCTGAGCCAGGCGCTCATGAAAGGGTTCTTGGTTGTCCAAGGGTTGCGCATGGCGCTCTCCAATCGACCGGAATGGCCGTTGGTGCAGCTTCGGCGGCACGGCGCGCCATGTCAGTCGCTGCAGTGGCCGACATGGCGTCGTACTTGTCCTACGCGTTGTCCGTCTGGCTGACTTGTCGATCGTCAGTCTTGATGATGTGACGCGAGAGGGGTTTTCAGATGATGAGCGAGTGCTTTTCGGCTGGCAGCCGTACTGCCGCAACAGGAGGAAAACCGTGGCTTTCACCATCTCACAGGCTGCGCCCTTGAAATTCAAGTTGACCAAACAAGGCGGCGCGAAGATGACCATGCGCATCGCGGTGTTCAAGGACCCGCTCACGCCTCAGCAGCAGCGTGTTCGCCTGCTGTTCATGGGCAACGCGCGGTCGAAGACCGAAGTGCAAACGCTGGAAGCGCTGGAAGCCGGTGTCTACCAGGTGGTGGCTGTGAACATCATCGAAGAGGCTGTCAGCGGCACCTACGACTATGCCGCCAGCCTCAACGGGCACGTGTTCGCCGAACGTTCGGGCGACGTGAACACCACGTCGGGCCTGGACGTCGAGCCGGTCATCCACCGCGAAAATCTTGCCGTGATATGAGGCACACCATGACACTCGTTCGAAATAGCTGCATCGCGTTGGCGCTGGCCGCGTGTTTGACCGGTTATGCCGCCGCGCAGGCCGCCCCTGTTGCACCGCCGGCCAAGGCCGCCAAGCCAGACCCGGTTGAGTTGATCAAGAAGATCACCGGGAAAGACGCCGAGACGCTAAATGCATTTCTGGCTGACCAAGGTGCGGCCAACATCTCGGCTGCCGCGCTGGCGGGTGTGGGCGCTTCGTCGCTGGTGGTGGTGGAAGACAGCAAGGATTTCGCAGTCCTGCTGAGCCCTTTCAGCAAAGACAGCAAGGGCGGCGCCTTTGCCATCTCGCCGGCCAAGGTGCGCAACCCGCTGCCTCGCATCGACCTGATGACTCAGTACGTTCAGAACGTGGGGTGGCGTGTCCTCGCTGGCCTGAACATCAGCGGGGCGCAGGGTAAAAGCGACATCGGCAGCACCAACTTTCGGCGGCGAGCGTTCGCGATCTCGACCAGTGCCTATCTTTATGCCGACGAGGACGACCCCATCATCCTGCGTGCTCGGGCGGGTTTGAAGGAAGACCGTGGCGACGGCAAGGGCCCTCAACTCATCCCCGGGTCGTGCCTGGATAAGTACTTCACCAAGCTCGATGCCATCAAGTCAGGGCAGCCGGGTGACATCGGGCCCGGCCCGGAAACGGGGCCGGAAGGGGAGAAGCTCGCCGTCGATGCCGCCTACAAAACCTGTATCCAGAAGATCGAGACCTTGGCCAAGAACAAGTGGTTTGCGCCGCGTTGGTCGCTTGCGTTGGGCACGGGCGATGCGCAACCTTCCGTCGGGGGTACGTCAGTCCGTACCGGTGACGTAGTCGCCGCGAGCTTCACCTACGGCCGGCCGTGGGCAACCTCAGGCGCTGGCAAGGCCGCCGATGGTTCGGTCACTGAAGAAAAGGTCTACTCGGCTTGGGCCATCACCGTGGCCGCGCGCAGCACACACAACGAGCCCGTGCTCAAGTCGCTGGAGACCGGCCCGGTGGTGACGCAGAACTCGTCGCTGGTGATCGGCCGTTTGACGGCGGGCACGGAATCGTGGCGGCTGTTGGCCGAAGCCAGCAACAACAAGGTCAAGCAGGCGGCTGCCGGCGAACGCACCATGAAAAGGGCGCTCGGCCTCGACTACCGGGTGGCCAAAGACTCTTGGCTCAGCCTGCGCTACGGCAAGCGCCTCAAGACGACGGGGTCGGACGACGAGACCGCCGCCTTGCTCAGCCTGACACTGGGGGGTGATTTGCTCACGTTCTGAGGCAACCGCTTGAGGCCGGGTTTTTCATGGCCCTGGTGTGAACAAACGCAGGCGCAGGCGCCACGTTTCTTTACCGCCACCGGGGTCGGCCGCAGTGGGCGGCATTTCGTTGAAGAGGCACGGGATGCAAACCGATGCCCGTTCAACGAAAGAAAGGAACACCCATCATGCTGAACCTCAAGACCCTTGTTTTCGGTGCCGTGATCGCAGCTGCTTCAGTGGGCGCCATGGCGCGGCCGCCAATGGCAGACAACACGCCCAACATCGACGCACGCCAGGCCGAGCAAGCTGCGCGCATTGACCGCGCACTGCACGAAGGCCGTCTGAGCCGCCGCGAGTTCCGCAGCCTGCAGCGCGAGCAAGTGGCCATTCGCCGCTATGAAGCCCACGCCAAGGCCGACGGCATCGTGACGCGCAATGAGCGCCGCGAGCTGCAGAAAATGCTCGACCGCGCGAGCCGCAACATCCGCAACGCGTGAGCCCTGGGCGGGTGACACCGTCAACCCGGCGGAGGTGGCCTACTGAAACGCCACCTCCGCAAAGCTCCTCAGCTTGCGGCTGTGCAGCTGATCCACCCCTTGCTCGCGCAGCAGCTCCATCGCGCGGATGCCGATGCGCAAATGCTGGTCAACCCGCTCACGGTAGAAGTGGTTGGCCATGCCGGGCAGCTTGATCTCGCCGTGCAGCGGTTTGTCGCTCACGCACAGCAAGGTGCCGTAGGGCACTCGGAAGCGGAACCCGTTGGCGGCGATGGTGGCACTTTCCATGTCCAGCGCCACGG
>JACMKW010000236.1 GCA_014379885.1 Rhizobacter sp. | reverse complement strand
GCAGTTGAAACGCGGTGATGCCGTTGGCGCGCCAGGCAATGCCACAGCGGCCAATGGCCGTGTCGAACAAGGTGCAGGCAGGTGCCATCGGCAACGGAGTCAGGTGTATTGCGTGGCGGCGTAACCCAGCCCCACCGAGACCGTCACCAACAGGAGGGCGATGCCCAGACAGCCCGCGCCAGGCTTCTTGCCCTTGTCAGGCGCTGCCACACGTGCTTTCAACTCTGCGACCTTGGACGATTTCGACCGGAGCTCGTTGTCTTGCGAGCCTTGCGACTTGGTGTGGCAGGCATTGCAGTAGAAGCTGCGCGTTCCCTTGTTCCAGCCGGCGAGGGTGCGCCGCGAGTGGGTGAATTTGCCCGAGCACCCGGCGCAGGTGAAGCGCAGGTTCGTCGGGCCCCCGGCCATCCGCAGACCGACGCTGCGGGTGCGCCTTGTGCGCCTGCGCAGGTAGATCAGGCCGGCCAGAAACGCGACAGCACCAATCGAAGCGGCGAACAGGAACTCGGGAGACAGTTGCATCGGGCGAAGCGTATCGGAACAAGAGGGCTTTGTGACCTCCTTACTGCAACCGACGAACGATGCTCAGACCGTAGCCTGCATTCAGGCTGGCGACAGGTGCTCCATCACCACCCTCGCAATGGTGCGGGTGATGGTGTCGCGCATGTGGGCGCTGAGCAGTTTGGTGCGGTCCTGGTCGTTCGCGATGAAGCCGAGTTCGATCAGCACGGCCGTGCCGTTGAACTTCAAGACGGCGAGATCGGCGCGTTGCTTGATCTTGCGGTCGCGCATCTGGGTGGCGTCGATCAGGGCGTCTTGCAGCCGCTGGGCCAGGGCCTTGTCGTCGTTGTCGCGGTAGAGCACCTCCAGGCCGTTGGCGGTGTCGTCGTCGAAGTCGTTCAAATGCAGCGACACCAGCACCTCGCAGCCAGCCGCCTTGGCCATGCCTGCCCGCGTGCCGACGGGCGTGTGGTCGGTGGCGTCATCGCGTGTCATGAAAACCTCGACCTGCCTGGCTCGAAAGGTGTCTTTCAACGCCAGGCCGTAGCCGAGGGTGATCGTGGCTTCCTGGAACACAAACCCGTTCTCGGAATGTGTGGCGCCGGGGTCGTAGACGCCCATCTGGCGGTTGCTCATGCCGTGCCCGGGGTCGATGCAGACTTTCATCGTGTTTCTCCGTGTGCCGGGGCGTCATCAACCCCCGCTTGTTTCGTCACGGCTGGTTGTACGCACGGCCCGCGGCGGGCACATCATCAACAGAGAGGAAAGCGCTGCGAGCGGTGCCTACACTCCTGCTCCATGACCCTTCTTCTTGCCCCCATGGAAGGCCTGCTCGACTACACCTTGCGCGACATCCTCACGCGCGTGGGTGGTATTGACCGTTGTGTGACCGAGTTCATCCGCGTGACCGGCACCTTGTTGCCCGATCGCGCTTTCTTGCGCACGATGCCCGAGTTACGCAATGGCGGTTGCACGCCCGCCGGCGTGCCGGTGCGTGCGCAGTTGATGGGCTCCGACCCGGTGTGCCTGGCCGAAAACGCGGCCAAGCTGGCGGCGCTCGGGCCGGCGGGCATCGACCTCAACTTCGGCTGCCCGGCCAAGGTGGTCAACCGCCACGGCGGTGGTGCGGCCTTGCTGGTCGATCCGCCCTTGTTGCACAGCATCGTCTCGGCCGTGCGCCATGCGGTGCCGGCGGCCATGCCGGTGTCGGCCAAGATGCGAT
>JACMKW010000235.1 GCA_014379885.1 Rhizobacter sp. | reverse complement strand
CTGGCCCAAGGCCGCGAGCGCCTGGCGGGTGAGGCCTATGACGCCCTGGTGCTCGACCTGATGCTGCCCGATGGCGATGGCCTTGATCTCTGCCGCGAGCTGCGTGGCAACCCGCGCACGCGGCAGCTGCCACTGCTGATGCTCACCGCGCGCGGCGAGCCCATGGATCGCATCGTCGGCCTGGAGTTGGGCGCCGACGACTACCTGCCCAAGCCCTTCGAGCCGCGTGAGTTGCTGGCTCGGGTGAAAGCTTTGCTGCGCCGTGCCGCACCCGTTTCGTCGGCTGACGAAGTGCTGCGTTTCGGCCGGCTGGAGATCGACCTCGGCGCCCGTGTGGCCCGGTTGGCCGGCCAGCCCTGCGACCTGACCAGCCACCAGTTCGATTTGCTGGTAGTGCTGGCGCAAAGCCCGGGGCGTGTGCTGTCGCGCGACCAGATCATGGACTTGCTCAAGGGCCACCCCCTGGAAGCCTTTGACCGATCCATCGACGTGCACATCTCGCGCATCCGCGCCGTGATCGAAGACGACCCGAAGGCGCCGCGGCGTGTGCTGACCGTACGCGGGGCGGGCTACGTGTTTGCCAAGAAACAGGACGCGGACAGTTCGGAATGAGGACGCTGACGCTGCGCATCTACCTCACGGTGGTGGCAGTGCTGCTGCTGTTTGCGTTCGGCTCGGGCTGGTTGTTCCAGCGGCAGATCGAGCAGGAGCGGCAAAACTCCGAGTCGGTGGTGTCCGACCGCATGTCAGCCTGGGGCGACCTGATTCAGCGTTCGCTGCCCAGCCCCGACGCGCCTGCGGCCGACCAGGCTGCCGCCTTGCTGGAATGGTCGCAGCGCCTGCGCATGCCGTTGGCGCTCGACAGCAGCCAGGGTGCGCGCATCGTGGCGTCTGATTCGTTCTTGCGTCGGCAGTCGGAAACCGGCTCGCGTGGTTTTGCCGTTCCGCTCGATGACGGCCGCACGCTGTGGGTGATGCGGCCTGGCCTGCGCCAGGGCATGCGGGGGCCGCCGGGGCAGGGCGCTCGTGAGGCCGGTGGGCGCGGGTCTCAGGTGCTGGGCGTGCCCTTCCTGCCACCGGCATGGCAGCGCGGGATCGGGCCGCTGGTCGTGCTGGTGCTGTTGTTCATTGCGGTGGCAGCGGGTGCCTGGCCGGCTGTGCGCCATCTGACTCGACGCTTGCAAGCCCTCAAGAAGGGCGTGGAGCAGTTTGGCGCAGGCCAGCTGCACCACCGTGTGGAAGTGTCGGGCCGCGACGAGGTGGCGGCGGTGGCGGCGAGTTTCAACCTGGCGGCCGAGCGCATCGAGACCCTGGTGCGTTCGCACCAATCCTTGCTGGCCAATGCGAGCCACGAGCTGCGCTCGCCCCTGGCACGCATGAAGATGGCTGTTTCGATGCTCGATGACGCCTCGCCCGAACAGCAACAACGCCTGAAGCGCGAGATCGACACCAACGTGGCCGAACTCGATGCGCTGGTCGAAGAGGTACTGCTCGCCAGCCGGCTCGATGCCGTGCAGCGGGTGGAGCGTCGCGAACCGGTCGACCTGCTCGCATTGGCGGCCGAAGAAGGCGCTCGAGTTGATGCGCAGGTTGATGGCAGCTCGGCCACCGTGCAGGGTGATGAACGCCTGCTGCGCCGCGCGCTGCGCAACCTGCTGGAGAACGCACGCCGGTATGCGGGCGACGACGTGACCGTGCTGGTGGCCACAAGCGGCAACCAGGCCACGGTGCAGGTGTGCGACCGTGGCCCCGGTGTGCCCGAGGCGCAGCGCGAGCGCATCTTCGAACCCTTCTACCGTTTGCCCGGTCATGCCGAACAGGCCGGTGGTGTGGGCCTCGGCCTGAGTCTGGTCAAGCAGATTGCCGAGCGGCACGGCGGTGGTGTGCGCTGCCTGGCGCGTGAAGGCGGTGGCAGCTGCTTCGAGCTGAGGTTTCCCGCTGCTTGACGCGTCAGGCGCTGCTTTTTTGGCGCAGCAACCAGCCCATGAAGCTGCACAAAGCCACACCAGATAACACCAGACCCGTGACTGATGCCGCCCAGAAACCTGGTGCGCCCAAGAGGGAAGCTGGCGTCAACCCGGTCAGGTTGAACGCGAGCACGTACCCCCCGCCCAACCCCACGCCCCACAGCGCCACGGCATAGATCACCATCGGCACGGTGGCCACACGGTAGGCACGCATCACGAACGCGGCAATGGTCTGCGCTGCGTCGGCGATGTGAAACACCGCCACCCAGGCCAGCAGCGGCATGGCCGCGGCAATGATGACCGGGTTGCTGGTGTACGCGCCGAGCACGCTTTCGCGCGTGAGGTACACCGTGGTGCCCAGCAGCGCGGCGATCAGGGTGCCGATCTGCAGCCCATGCCAACCCAGGCGCCTCGCATCGGCTGGTGCGTTGGCACCAATGGCTTGCGCTACCAGCGTCGTGGTGGCATTGGCGATGGCCAGCGGCATCATGAACATCAGCGACACCAGGTTGGCCGCGAGTTGATGCCCCGCCACCGGTGTGGCACCAATGCGCGAGATGAAGATCGCCATGAAGGTGAAGCCCGTCACCTCGATCAGGATGGACAAGCCCATCGGCACGCCCAGGCGCAGCAGCTCTTTCAGGCTGCGCCAGTCGGGTGGGTTGAGCCGCGCCACGTGCAGCCCGAAAGGTGCATAGAACGGGTCACGCTGCAACACCCACCACGCCAGCAGCAGCTGCAGCCACATCACGATGGCGCTCGCCAGGCCGCAACCGGCCGCGCCCATCTCGGGGATGTGCCATGCCGGGATGCCGTAGATCAGCATCGCGTTCAGCGGCACCTTGAGCGCCAGGCCCACCAGTTGCAGCGACATCACCACCTTGGGCCGTGACACCGCGGTGTTGAAGCCACGAAACGATTGGAACAGCAGCGCAGGTGGCAGCGCGATGGCAAGAAAACCGAGGTAGGCGCGCACCTTCTCGGCCACCGCCGGTGACGCGTTGGCGGCGTAGAGAAAGGGGTCGGGCATCAGCAGCAAGGCGCTGCCCAGCACTGACAGGCCCAGCGCCAACCACGCCGCCTGGTGCAGTTGTTCACCAGCCTCGACCAGCTTGCGTGCGCCGAACAACTGGCCAGCAATCGGCCCGATGGCCAGCACCACGCCCATGAAGCCGACGAAGATGGTGATGTAGGCGGCCGCGCCCACGGCGAGTGCTGCCAGGTCGAGCGCGGCATAACGCGCCACCATCACCGTGTCGACCGTGCTGAAGGCCAGCACGGCCACCTGGCCGATGAACACCGGCCATGCAAGCGGGGCGATGTGGCGGGCGCTGTGCAGCAAATTGTGCTGCGTCAAACCAGGCCCTCGGTGGTGGGCTCACTCTTGGGGCCAGCGCGCTCGCTATAACGGTTGAAGCGCCAAGCCGTGCCTTCCATCGTGATGCGCCGCCAAGTCTGGCGTTTCTCGCCGGGCGTCATCACAGTCCAGTGCTGCACTTCGTCGAAGGTGCGGCCGCAGCCTTTACAGATGTTGTCACCCTGGCTGGTGGAGCAGATGGCAATGCACGGCGCGTCAGGCGTGATGGCATACCAGGCAAGCCAGGCAGCGTGTGCCTTGGGCGGCATCGAGTCTTCATCGCACTCGGCCTCGTGGTAGTACACCATCAGCGCATAGGTCTCGGCGAGCGCGAGCACCTCGGGGCAGGCAGTGATGCCGTCGGGCGATGGCGAGCGTTCGCGCCACCAGTTGATGGCGGACTCGATGTCGGTGACGTGGATGCCGGCCATGGGCCTCACTCGCCTTGGGCGGCGAGGGTGGCGAGAGCGGCCTCGATCTGCGGCAGGGTGGCGAGCAGCTCGACCGATGCACCTTGCAGTGCGGCCACACCTTCCGTCTTCAATCGTTTGATCAGTTGGCCCGATTCCCGGCCCTCGGCGAAACCACCACCTTGCAGCAACAACGTGCCATCGGCGGCGCTGAACTTGAAGTGGAAACGGCCATCGGCTTCGCGGTATTGCTTGAAGACGGGCAGGGCTTGCTTGGTTGTTGGCGCTGCGCTCTTCTTCATCTGCGGCACGGCCACCATCTTGCGCAAACCCACGGCTTCGCGCACCTGCTGCATCAGCGGCAGGGCGACCGCGCGTGCCTTGGCGGCGCCGACCATCAGCGCTTCTTCCACCCGCTCGGGGTGGGCCATCAGCTCTTCGTAGCGGGCGCGCATTGGGCCGACGTGGGACTCGATCAGCTCCACGGTGCGTTGTTTGGCGTCGCCCCAGCCCAGACCGGCGCGCAGGTCGGTGCGCATCGTGGCTTTTTGTGTGGCGGTGGCAAACGCGTCGTAGATGGTGACGAGAGAGGAGGTGTCGGGCTCCTTGGGCTCACCGGGCAGGCGCGAGTCGGTGACGATGCGGGCCACGGCTTCCTTCAACGCCTTGGGGCCGCCTTCGAACAGCGGGATGGTGTTGTCGTAGCTCTTCGACATCTTGCGGCCATCGAGCCCCGGCAGCATGGCCACGTCTTCTTCCACTTCTGCGCGCGGCAGCACGAAGATGTCTTTGCCCTGGCCGAACAGGTGGTTGAAGCGCTGGGCCACATCACGCGCCATCTCGATGTGCTGCACCTGATCGCGCCCCACGGGCACGCGGTGGGCGTTGAACAGCACGATGTCGGCGGCCATCAGGATGGGATAGCTGTACAGGCCCATCGTGATGTTGGCGTCGATGTCTTCACCGGCGGCCAGGTTGGCATCGGTCGCTGCCTTGTAGGCGTGGGCGCGGTTCATCTGGCCCTTGGCGGTGACGCAAGTGAGCAGCCAGGTGAGCTCGGGTGTCTCGGGGATATCGCTCTGGCGGTAGAAGGTGACGCGGGTCGTGTCGAGCCCCGCGGCGAGCCAAGTGGCGGCGATTTCAAGCCGCGAACGCTCGATGCGCGCCGGGTCATCGCACTTGATCAGCGCGTGGTAGTCGGCCAGGAAAAAGAAGCTCTCGACACCGGGCTCCAGGCTCGCCTTGATGGCCGGGCGGATCGCGCCCACGTAGTTGCCGAGGTGCGGTGTGCCGGAGGTGGTGATGCCGGTCAGGACACGTTCAGTCATGGTGTTTCTCTAAGGGGATGCGGATTATCAAGCAACGCCCGAGGATCCGGCTTTGCCGGGCCTCTGGGTGGCGCCCCCTGGGGGCTGAGCCCGGACACGAACAGTCCAGTGGACTGTTCGTGCCTGGCGAAGGGCTGGACCTCTGGCCCAGCGCGGCCTGCAAGGCGGCGGCGAAGCGACTGGGGGGGCCTCGTCATACACTGCCCGCCGATGAAAAGCATTGTGATTTTGATCTCGGGGCGGGGCTCCAACATGGAAGCGATCGTCGAGGCTTGTGCCGCTGAAGGATGGCCGGGGCGTGTGACTGCGGTGGTGAGTAACCGGCCGGATGCACAAGGATTGCGCTTTGCCCATGCGCGTGGCATTGCCACCGCTGCCGTCGATCACAAGGCCTTCGCAGACCGCGACACTTTCGATGCCGAACTGGCGCGCGTGATTCACGGCTTCGTGCCTGACGTGCTGGTGCTGGCTGGTTTCATGCGCATCCTCACGCCCGGTTTCGTCAAGCAATTTGAGGGGCGAATGGTCAACGTGCACCCTTCGCTGCTGCCGGCGTTCACCGGCTTGCACACCCACCGACGCGCCATCGAAGCGGGTTGCAAACTGGCCGGCGCCACGGTGCATTTCGTGACGGCCGAACTTGATCACGGGCCCATCATTGCGCAGGCCGTGGTGTCGGTCTTGCCCGGCGACAGCGAGGCCACGCTGTCGGCACGCGTGCTGGCACGCGAGCATGTGATGTACCCGCGCGCCGTGCGCTGGTTGGTGAATGACTTGCTGCGTGTGGAGCATGGCGTGGTTACCCACACCGGCGGTGAATCGCAGTTGATGTAGTCAGACCAGGCTGGCGGCGATGTTCACGGCCAGCGCCAGGATCGCCGTGTTGAACACGAACGACAACACCGATTGCAGCAGCACCAGGCGGCGCATCGGCGTGCTGCACAGAGCCACATCGGCCGTCTGCAACGCGACGGCGATGGTGAACGAGAAATAGAGGAAGTCCCAATAGTCCGGCGGGTCGTCAGCCGAGGCCGCCGGGAACTGAAGGCCATGCCCTTGGGGTGAGCGATAAAAGAGGCTCGCATAGCTGAGCGCAAACAGCGTGGGCAGCAGCAGCCAGGCGCCGGCCACAGTCACCAGCGCAAAGGCCACATGCGGCAAAGCGTGGCTGGCCGACGCGCCTTTCACGGCGGCCAGTTCCAAAGCAATGGCCGCCATGCTGGCCAGCACCGCGGCCGTCACCGCCGCCAGCACCGCGCCAGCGCCTTCGGCCTGTGCGATGGCCGTGCGCCTCAAGTGGTGGTGGTCGCCATGCGACATCACCCAGAAGGCCTGCGCAAGGTACAGCCACACTGCCGCGTTCCAGCCGACCAGCAGGCGTGTGACGACATGCTCGCTGGGCGTGAGCACCATCACCAGGGCGCCGACCACGGTCGACGCCAGCAGGTGCGGTCTGGCCTTGATCTGGTTGAGGATGGCTTTCATGCCGGGGCGAAACGCGGGCGCATCTCACCGTCCACCACGATTTGCTCGAAGAACATCGCGTGGGGCCGAACCCACCAGCCGGTTTGGTTGTAGAGCGGCCGGTACACCACCTGCGGCTCCAGCGTTTCGCTGTGACGCGCCACGCCAATGACCTCGTATTCGCCGCCTTTGTAATGGCGGTAGCGACCCAAGGGTGTGTCGGGCAGGGGGGGCAGGTCGTGGTCGCTCATGGGGGCCAAGGATAATCGGGGGATGCACCCCAACGCCCTGCTAGAACTCGCCACCGATCTGCTGAACAAGGTTTTGCAGTTCGACACGCCTGCCGACCGCATCGTCTCCGACTTCTTTCGCACCCACCGTGAGTTGGGCCAGCGCGAACGCCACACCTTGGCTGAAACCACCTACACGGTTCTGCGCCAGCGGCTGCTGTTCCAGCATCTGGCGCAGTCGGGCAAGGGCGAGATGGAGCGGCGCCTCGCCTTGCTCGGTTGGCAGGGCAACGAAGGGTTCTTGCGCGCGGCATTGACCGAGCCTGAGCAGCAGTGGCTGGCCCAGGTGCAGACGGTCGATCGTGCTGCGTTGCCCGAAAAGCTGCGGCACAACTTGCCGGAGTGGCTGGCTGACACGCTCAAGGCATCGATCGGCGACGACTTCTGGCCCTTGGTCAACAGCTTGAACGAGAGCGCGCCGCTCGATCTGCGCGTGAACACCTTCAAGGCCAAGCGCGACGACGTGCAAAAGGCCTTGGCTGAAGGGCGCATCGACGCCGTGCCCACACCGTACTCGCCTTGGGGCCTTCGCATCCAGGGCAAGCCCGCGCTCAACAAGCTGGACGTGTTCAGCAAGGGCGAGATCGAGGTGCAAGACGAAGGCAGCCAGTTGCTGGCCTTGCTGACCGACGCCAAGCGCAGCGAAATGGTGGTCGACTTCTGTGCCGGCGCGGGTGGCAAGACGCTGGCGCTTGGGGCTTCCATGCGCAACACCGGCAGGCTGTACGCCTTCGACACCTCGGGGCATCGACTGGCGGCGCTCAAGCCAAGGCTGGCCCGCAGCGGCTTGTCGAACGTCTACCCGGTGCAAATTGCCCATGAACGTGACGACCGCATCAAGCGCCTGGCCGGCAAGATCGACCGGGTGTTGGTGGACGCGCCCTGTTCAGGTCTGGGCACGTTGCGCCGCAATCCTGATCTGAAATGGCGGCAATCTCCGCAATCTGTGGAGGAATTGCGTGTCAAGCAGGCCGCAATCCTCGCGAGTGCGGCGCGCTTGCTGAAACCCGGCGGCCGGCTGGTGTACGCCACGTGCAGCTTGCTCGAGGCCGAGAACGAGGCCGTCGCTGCCGCTTTCAGCGAGGCCCACGCCAGCGAATTCAAATTGTTGCCGGTAGCGCCCCTGCTGGAGAAGGCCCATGTGGCCCAGGCCGACAGCCTGGTACGTGGCGATTTCCTGCGCCTGTGGCCGCACCGGCATGGCACCGACGGGTTCTTTGCTGCGGTCTGGGAGCGCATTTGAGTCTTGATCTACTTCAGAGCGTCTTCACATAGGGCGAACTGGTCGGGTAAACCGCTCGGTTTTTCAGCGATGGGCGTGGAGCCGTCACTTACAATGATGAACCCTGTCCGCTGTGACGGTTTGAAGGCTATTTGATGAACGAATTGATGTCTGTGTGGAGCGCTTTGATCGACTGGCTTGCCAATGGCCTGATCGAAACCACGTGGTGGCAGGTCTTGCTGTTTACGCTGGTGACAACCCACATCACGATCGCTTCCGTCACGATCTTCTTGCATCGTGCTCAGGCTCATAGGGCGCTGGACCTGCACTCGATCCCCTCGCATTTCTTCCGCCTCTGGCTCTGGCTCGGCACCGGCATGGTGACCAAGGAATTCGTTTCCATCCACCGCAAGCACCACGCCAAGTGCGAAACCGAAGAAGACCCCCACAGCCCGCAAACGCGCGGCATCAAGACCTTGCTGCTGCGAGGCACCGAGCTGTATCGCGCCGAGTCGAAGAATGCAGAAACCATGGTCAAGTACGGCCACGGTACGCCCGACGACTGGATCGAACGCAATCTCTACACCCGCTATACGTGGCAAGGCGTTGGCCTGTTGCTGATCATTGACCTGATGCTGTTCGGTGCCATCGGCTTGACCGTCTGGGCCGTGCAAATGGCCTGGATCCCGGTAATGGCCACCGGCATCATCAACGGCATCGGGCACTACTGGGGCTATCGCAACTTCGAGTCTGCCGACGCGAGCACCAACGTTGTTCCATGGGGCATCCTGATTGGTGGTGAGGAGTTGCACAACAACCATCACACCTATGCCACGTCGGCCAAGTTCTCGGTCAAGAAGTACGAGTTCGACATCGGCTGGGTCTACATCCGCGGCCTGGAGATGCTGGGTTTGGCCAAAGTCCGCAAGACCCCGCCGATGCTGAAGATGGGCAACGTGAAGTCGGTGGCAGATTCCAAGACGCTGGAGGCGTTGATCGCCAACCGCTACGAGGTGATGGCCAAGTACGCTCGTGGCCTGCGTGACACCTGCCGCGTCGAAGTCAAACGCCTGAAGTCAGAAGGCGCGCATGGCAGCAAGAAACTCGCCGACATGCGCTTGGCGCGCCGCTGGTTGCACCGCGATGCTGACAAGATTCCGACCCATCTGAAGGCCCAAGTCGACAGCGCCCTCGACCACAGCCCGACGCTCGTCAAGCTGGTGACGATGCGCGAAGAGTTGCGGCTCTTGTGGACACGCACCAATGTATCGGCTGAGCAGCTGGTGACCGATTTGCAGGCCTGGTGCAAGAAGGCAGAAGAGAGCGGCATTGCTGCTCTTCAAGAGTTCGCCCTGAAGCTGCGCGCGGCTCACGCATAGCGCCTGCACATCTCGCGTTGAAACAACAAGGGCCGCGAAATGCGGCCCTTGTTGTTTTTGACGACGCAACCGACGACACAAAAAAGAAGGGCCCGCAACGCGGGCCCGCCGTTGTATCTCGCCGAAGGCGATTACTTCAGCTTGGTTTCCTTGTACATCACATGCTTGCGAGCCTTAGGATCAAATTTCATGATCTCGAGTTTCTCGGGCGTGGTCTTCTTGTTCTTGTCGGTCGTGTAGAAATGACCGGTGCCGGCTGACGATTCCAGCTTGATTTTTTCGCGTCCACCTTTTGCCATGATCGGCTCCTAAATCAGATTTCGCCGCGGGCGCGCAGATCGGCGACGACCTGCTCGATGCCCACCTTGTCGATCAGCCGCAACGCGGCGTTCGAGATGCGAAGGCGGATCCAGCGGTTTTCACCATCGACCCAGAAGCGGCGGTACTGCAGGTTCGGCAGGAAACGG
>JACMKW010000234.1 GCA_014379885.1 Rhizobacter sp. | reverse complement strand
TGCCCGGGCCGCACCTCGATGGCAAGTCGCTCTACGAACTCTTCGAGAGCGAGAAGGTGACCTTCAGCGCGGGCGTGCCCACGGTCTGGCTGGGTCTCATCAACTACGTGCTGCAGAACAAGCTGAAGTTCAGCACCTTCAAGCGCACCGTGATCGGCGGCTCGGCTTGCCCTCCCGCCATGATGCGCACGCTGCAAGAAGAATTCGGCGTGGAAGTGATCCACGCCTGGGGCATGACCGAGATGTCGCCGCTGGGCACCTTGGCCAAGCTCAAGCACAAGCACGCCGGTGCGAGCAAGGAAGAGCAGCAGCGCCTGCTCACCACGCAAGGGCGTGTGGTCTATGGCGTTGACATGCAGATCCTCGACGACGACGACAAGCCGCTACCTTGGGATGGCAAGGCCTCGGGCAACCTGGTGGTGCGCGGCCCCTGGGTCATCAGCAGCTACTTTCAGCGTGGCGAGTCACCGCTGGTGAAGGTGAATGGCCAGGATTGGTTCCCCACCGGCGACGTGGCCACCATCGACGCCGATGGCTTCATGCAGATCACCGACCGCAGCAAGGACGTGATCAAGTCGGGTGGCGAATGGATCAGCTCTATCGACCTCGAAAACATTGCGATGGCGCACCCCGCGGTGCACGAAGCGGCTGCAATCGCATGCCGCCATCCGAAATGGGACGAGCGGCCTTTGCTCATCGTCGTCAAGAAGCCAGACGCACAGCTCACCCGCGAAGAGATACTGGCGTTCTTCGAAGGGCGGATTGCCAAGTGGCAGATCCCCGATGACGTGGCGTTTGTTAGCGAAATCCCTCATACGGCGACAGGCAAGATCCAGAAACTCAAGCTGCGAGAACTGTTCAAAGAACACAAGCTGCCGGCCGATTGAGGCGAATCTTCGCAGTGCCGTTTCGGTTTGCACTTACGTGCGATTCCGGGTAATCCTTGAAGCTTTGCAAGGTGTTATTCAGGTAAGGTCGCACGGTTTGATTTTTGCACCCAAGGAGATGTAGATGAAGTTCACAAAGAAGATGTTCGGCATGTCGGTTTCTGCCGTTCTGGCGCTCAACGCGAGCGTTGCTTTCGCCCAAGCCGGTGAAACGGTCAAGCTCGCGTTCATCGACCCGCTGTCTGGCCCCATGGCCAACATTGGCACGAACATCTTGCACACCTTCCAGTTCCTGGCTGAGAAGGAAAGCGGCAAGGGGAACCCGGCAGGCGTCAAGTACGAGATCGTTCCCTTCGACAACAAGGGCTCGCCTCAAGAAAGCTTGAGCGTGCTCAAGGCCGCTGCAGACCAGGGCATTCGCTACATCGTCCAGGGCAACGGTTCTGGTGCCGCTGCCGCGATCAGTGATGCCGTCTCCAAGCACAACGAGCGCAACCCCGGCAAGGAACTGGTGTTCCTGAACTATGCCGCTGTGGACCCTGACCTGACCAACAGCAAGTGCAGCTACTGGCACTTCCGCTTTGACGCAGACACCTCCATGAAGATGGAAGCGATGACCACCTACATGAAGGACGACAAGAGCGTCAAGAAGGTCTACATCATTGGCCAGAACTATGCGCACGGCCACCAGGTCGCCAAGTTCGCCAAGGAAACCTTGGCCCGCAAGCGCCCTGACGTGCAGATCGTCGGTGAAGACCTGCACCCCATCGGTCAGGTGAAGGACTTCGCCCCCTACATTGCCAAGATCAAGCAGTCGGGTGCCGACACCGTGATCACCGGCAACTGGGGCAACGACATGTCCCTCTTGTTCAAGGCCGCCAAGGATGCGGGCCTGAGCATCAACTTCTACACCTACTACGCAGGTGCCACCGGCAGCCCGGCCGCACTTGGCGACTACGGTCTTGGCAAGGTGAAGTACGTGTATGGCTCGTACCCCAACCTGCCGGGTGAAGGCATCACCATCCTTCAGCAGTTCGAAGCCAAGTACAAGGGCGAAGACTTCAGCACCGCAACCTCCGTTCACCTCTACAAGATGCTGGGCGCCGCGATCGCCAAGGCCAAGTCCACCGATCCGGTGAAGGTGGCCAAGGCGATGGAAGGCCTGTCGGTGAAGAGCATCTCGGGTGAGGTCACGATGCGTGCCGCTGACCACCAGCTGCAGCAGACCCTGTACCTCGCCACCTGGCAAAAGGCTGACAAGAAGAACCCGATCATTCGCGAGAATACGGGCAACACCTGGGTCGCGGAAAAGACGTTCGAGCCCTACGTGTCGAGCACGCCCACCACGTGCCAGATGAAGCGTCCGAGCTGATTCGTCGGGTTGCCTGAGGGCCACGCGGCCTTCAGGCTGCAACCCTTCTGTCTCCCAGCAAAGAGGCAAGCCTTCGCGGGCTTGCCTCTTTTGTGCGTTATCCAGGGGAAGTCCTAGCGCTACGCGCGCTTCAAATGAATTACGTTGGCGCTCTGCTTGCGCAGGCGGGGGGCGCGACTTTCTTCTCTGTATTGCTCAACAAAACATGCTGCGCGAGGTAGTACGCTAGCGCGCTGTTCGCGAGACGCGGTGCTTGCATGACCCCTTCGGGCTTTCCCGCGGCGGCTCACGCAGGTTTTTCTCTCTTTCATGTATCAAAAGGACGCGATGGAGTTCTTCACCATATCGCTGTTGAACGGCATCAGCTACGGGCTGTTGTTGTTCATGCTGAGCTCAGGCCTTACCCTGATCTTCAGCATGATGGGCGTGCTCAATTTCGCCCATGCCAGCTTCTACATGCTAGGCGCCTACTTCGCCTACACCACCACCAAGTACTTCGGCTACTGGCCAGCGTTGCTGTTGGCACCCCTGGGGGCGGGCTTGGTTGGCGCACTGTTCGAGCGCTACTGCCTGCGCCCGGTTCACAAGTTCGGCCATGTGGCCGAGTTGCTGATCACCTTCGGCTTGTCGTTCGTGTTGCTCGAACTGACGCAGTTGACCTGGGGTCGCCTGCCGGTGGACTACCGCGTTCCGGCCGCGTTGGACGGCCCGCTGTTCACGCTCTACGGAACGCAGTTCCCGATGTACCGCGGCTTCATGATGCTGGTGGCTCTGCTGATGCTTGTCTCGATCTGGCTGCTGCTGGCCAAGACGCGCATTGGCCTCGTGATTCAGTCGGCACTGACGCACCCCGAAATGGCTGAATCCCTGGGGCACAACGTGCCGCGCGTGTTCATGCTGGTGTTCGGCGGCGGCGCCGCGCTGGCCGGCTTGGCGGGTGTGATTGGCGGCAACGCCTACGTCACCGAGCCCGGCATGGCGGCGGCCGTGGGCCCCATCATCTTCGTGGTGGTGGTCGGCGGCTTCGGGTCGCTGGCAGGCGCCTTTGCGGCGTCGCTGCTGATTGGTGTCTTGCAGACCTTTGCGGTTGCGCTCGACCAGTCGGTTATCACCGTGCTGCAGCAGATGAACGTCAACGTCACGCCGGCCACGTTCGGCTACCCCTTGTTGAAACTGAAGATTTCCCAGGTCGCACCCATCTTGCCGTATGCCTTGCTGGTGCTGATGCTGATCTTCCGCCCGAAGGGCCTGATGGGCACGCGGGAAGGCTGACGAGATGAGCAACGCAACTTACTTCCAGTTCAAGCCGTTCAACATAGGCCGCTTCGTCGTTTGGAGCGGGTTTGCCCTGCTGCTGATCGTGGCACCGCTGATTTTCAAGAGCAGCCTGGCGCTGACCGTGTTGGCCCAGATGGGCTACATGATCATCATCTGTCTGAGCTACAACTTGCTGCTGGGGCAGGGCGGCATGCTCAGCTTCGGGCATGCGGTGTACACGGGGCTCGGTTCCTTCCTCACCATCCATGCGCTCAACCTTATCGGTGCTGGCACTCTGCCCCTGCCGGTGAGTCTGGTGCCTGTGGTCGGCGGCCTGGCCGGGGCGGCGGTGGCTGCACTTCTCGGGTGGGTCACCACCAAGAAGGCGGCCAACACCTTTGCCATGATCACGCTGGGCGTGGGTGAATTGGTGTTCGCCATGTCGTTGATGTTCCCCGAGTTCTTCGGCGGCGAAGGCGGCATCAGCTCCAACCGGGTGGTGGGCAAGCCGTTCTTCGGCATCACCTTTGGCCCGGCCATCCAGGTGTACTACCTGATCGCCGTGTACTGCTTCATTTGTACCGGCCTGATGTTCATGCTGACACGCACACCGTTCGGCCGCATGCTCAATGCGGTGCGCGACAACCCCGAGCGTGTTGAGTTCATCGGCTACAACACCCAGGTGGTGCGCTACATCGCGTTCATCATTGCCGGCTTCTTTGCCGGCATCGGTGGGGGCCTGACGGCACTCAACTTCGAGATCGTTACGGCCGAGTCGGTGAGTGCGGCGCGCTCGGGCGGCTACCTGCTGTTCACCTTCCTCGGTGGTGCGCTGTTCTTCTTCGGCCCCATCATCGGTGCGGTGCTGGCGGTGTTCGCCTTCGTGCTGCTGTCAGAAATCACCAAGGCTTGGCTGATCTACCTGGGCCTGATATTCATGATCATGGTGATGTACGCCCCGGGCGGAATTTCAAGTCTGGTGATGATGAACCTGCGGGTCGCCGCGTTCGGCAAGATGAAACGCCTGTGGCTCAGCTATGCCGGCATGGCGGTGACGCTGGTGGTGTGGCTCCTGGGCCTGGCCGCGCTGGTGGAGATGGCTTATCACCTCCAGTTCGAATCAGGCGGTGGCGATGAGTTGCGTTTCCTCGGGCTGGCGCTGAATGTGAAATCTCCCAGCAGCTGGCTCGCTTCCGCAGCGGTACTTGTCGTGGGACTGGCCTTGTTCGAACTGGTGCGCAGAAGGTTTGCGCGCGCGTGGGGCAGCATTCAGGAAGAAATCGAAAAAGAACTCCATCGCAGAGGTAGCGTATGAGCCAGGGCTCAGTTGCAAACAAGGGCGGATGGGCGGTCGAGCTCGACGATGTCCGAAAGAGCTTCGGCAAGACCGAGATCATTCGAGGTGCGAAGCTGCAGGTCAAAGAAGGCGAACGTGTTGCCATCATCGGCCCCAATGGCGCCGGCAAGTCAACGCTGTTCAACCTGATCAGTGGGCGCTTCGGGCTCACCAGTGGGCAGATTCGTCTGCACGGGGAGCGCATCGACGGGCTGCGGCCCTTCGAGATCAGCCGCAAGGGTCTGGCGCGCAGCTTCCAGGTGTCCAATCTCTTCAGCAAGCTTTCGGTGTTCGAGAACATCCGCTGCGCGGTGCTGTGGTCGATGGGCTACCGCTACGTGTTCTGGAAGTTCCTCGCCGACCTGCACGACGCGAATGACCGCGCCGAACAGGTGATGAAGATGATCCGGCTCGACAGGAAGCGCGACATTGCTGCCGTCAACCTCACCTACGCCGAACAGCGTGCGCTCGAGATCGGCATCACCATCGCCGGTGGCGCCAGCGTCATCCTGCTTGACGAACCTACGGCCGGCATGAGCAAGAGCGAAACCTCGAACTTCATCCAGCTGATCCGCGAAGTGACGGTTGGCAAGACGCTCCTGACCGTGGAACACGACATGGGCGTCGTCTTCGGCCTGGCCGACAAGATCGCCGTGCTCGTGTACGGCGAAGTGATCGCCTTCGACACACCCGATGCCGTGCGTTCCAATGCGCGCGTGCAAGAGGCTTACCTCGGCACTGCTGCCGAACAGCAAGCGGCGGGGCACTGAAATGAAACCCCCCACGTTCACTTTGTTCACTGCTCCCCGAGGAGGCGCAGGCCTCCCTTGGGACGGCCCGGCGGAAGACCTGATATGACGATGCTGAATCTGCAAGACCTGCACGCCTACTACGGCAAGAGCCACGTGCTGCATGGTGTCTCTCTCAACGTGAAGGAGGGCGAGATCGTCAGCCTTCTGGGGCGCAACGGCTCGGGCCGCTCGACCACCGTCAAGGCGGTGATG
>JACMKW010000233.1 GCA_014379885.1 Rhizobacter sp. | reverse complement strand
GAGTGTTGTCGTGCTGATGGAGCACGTGGCGAAGAAAAAAGACGGCGGCATTGACCTCAAGATCTTGCCGACTTGCACGCTGCCGCTCACTGGACTGGGCGTGGTCGATCGGATCATCACCGATCTGTGCGTGCTCGACGTGACGCCGCACGGCCTGAAGCTCGTTGAACTTGCCCCCGGCGTGACGCGCGAGGAAGTGCAAAGCAAGACCGGCGTGCCGCTGCAGTAAGCCGCACGCGCTGTCGGCGGCGTGCTGTCAGCGGGGGGCCCAGAATTCGCGGAAGGTGCGGCGCGGGTCGTCTTGTGCACCGGTGACCGCGCCGTCCTTGTCAAAAACCATCGTCGTGCGGCGCTCCAGCGTGTAGGCCGGCCAATCCGGCGTCAGCGGGTTGTTGGGGTTGCCGGTGGCAGCGAACGCGGCCCAGGCCGAGGCCAACTGATCAGCGAGGCGCACGCTCTCGGCATTGGGCCCGTTCAGGCCGTAGCGGATGTCGTGTTTGGTCGGGCCCACGTCCACGCCGTGCGTGGCGCCGAAGCGGCCTCCATAGGCGGGGCTGGGCGCTTTCCACAAATACGCCCACACCGGCGCACCCCCTTGGGCGGCCTTGCGTTCGGCCTGCGTATGCGCTGCCTTGCGGAAGGTCTTGTCGGTGCCAACGCGCGCCTGAATCAGATAGGGCGTGGCAGCAGGGTCTTCGGTGCGGTACATCGCCAGCAGCTTCTCTGCGTTCGGCCCGAGTGATGTGGCGAGAGCCGCTTCGTCCAGATCAAAGTTCACCGCGCGGTAGCTGCGCTCATCCAGCACCGTGCTGATGATCATCGGCACCTCGTTCGACGAATCGGGCGCGTCCGGGTCAAAGGGTTGGCGTGGCAGGCTGCTGCCGTTCATCACGGGTGAGAACGAGCGTGGTGCTTCACCGGCTGCACGGTCGGCCATCTCCATCGTGATCTGCGCGGCCAGCAACTCGTGGAAGGGCAAGGTGTGCAGCTTGTCGAGGGTCGCGTTGCCGATGCCGAGGATCTTGAGAAAGTTTTCCGCAGCCGTTCCGGCGTGGTCGGGTGTGGTGGCACGCAGGGCCGAACCGCTCATCACGCCGGCGCGATGGAACAAGCCCTTGGCCGAGGGCATGGCCATCAGCACACTGGTCTTGGCGCCACCGCCCGACTGGCCGAACACCAGCACACGCGATGGGTCGCCACCGAAAGCGACGAAGTTCTCGCGCACCCATCCCAGCGCCGCCACGATGTCGAGCATGCCCACCATGCCCGACTGCGCATAACGCTCGCCGCCGATGCGCGACAGATCGAGAAAGCCGAAGGAGCCAAGGCGGTGGTTGATCGTGACCACCACCGCGTTGCCGAACCGCGCCAACATCTCGCCGTCAGTCTGCGGCGAGTTGCCCGAGCCGGCGTAGTAACCGCCACCGTGCAGGTGAACCATCACCGGCAGGCGCGCGTTGGCATCGAGCTTCGGTGACCACAGGTTGAGCACCAGGCAGTCTTCGCCCATGCCGCCGGGCTGCTGGTCGAACATGATCAGGTCAGCGTACTCGCGCGTGCGGTTGCTCGGCATCTGCGGCGCGTGGTTGCCGTGGCCGGTGGCGTCTTGCACGCCCGGCCAATGCCGCGGTGGTGCCGGTGGCATGAAGCGGTTGGCGCCCGAGGTGTCGGCCCCGTATCGAATGCCCTTGAACGACGCGACACCGCCTGAGGTCAGGCCGCGCAGCCTGCCCTGCGCGGTTTCAACGATCGGGAAGAGGTCGCTGGACTTGAAGGCTTGCATGTTTGTCTCCGTGTCGCTGGTGATACATCCAATTCACTCAACGATAAACGAAGCAGGTGTTCTGCTGGATGGACTGGCGCTTTGTGCCGGCCGTGCGCCCGCCCTTGCGCTCAGCCCTTGCGCGATTGCAGCGCGCGCGCGGCCTCGGTCACCAGCCCGGGGCCCTGGTAGATGAAGCCGGTGTAGAGCTGCACCACGTCGGCACCGGCGGCGACCTTGGCCTGCGCGTCGGTGCCGCTCATCACACCACCCACGCCGATGATGGGAAAGCCCTTGCCCAACGCGGCACGCAATTGAGCAATGACACGGTTGCTCACGGCCAGCACGGGCGCACCCGAGAGCCCACCGGTTTCTTCGCCGTGCGGCATGTGCTTCACCGCGTCGCGCGCGATGGTGGTGTTGGTGGCGATCACGCCGTCGATGCCATTGTTGCGAATGGTGGCGGCGATGAGTTGCACCTGAGCTTCATCAAGATCAGGCGCGATCTTCACGAAGATGGGCACGCTGCGGCCATGCTGTTGTGCGAGTTGGAGCTTGCGCGTTTGCACCGCGGACAACAACGCATCGAGGGCTGCGTCGCTTTGCAGCTCACGCAGATCCTTGGTGTTGGGCGATGAGATGTTGACGGTCACGTAATCGGCATGCGGATACACGCCGTCCAGGCCGATCAGGTAATCGTCCACCGCACGCTCGATCGGCGTGCCTGCGTTCTTGCCGATGTTCAGGCCGAGGATGCCGCCTTTTTGACGAAAGCTGCTGCGCTTGACGTTGGCGATGAAGGCATCGAGCCCTTCGTTGTTGAAGCCCAGCCGGTTGATCAATGCCTGCGCCTGAGGCAGGCGGAACATGCGCGGCTTGGGGTTGCCCGGCTGTGCCTTGGGCGTGACCGTGCCCACTTCCACAAAGCCGAAGCCCATGGCGCCGAAGGCGTCGATGCAGCGGCCGTTCTTGTCCAGGCCCGCGGCCAGGCCCACGCGGTTGGGGAACCTCAGGCCAGCCAGGGTGAGTGGGTCGTCGATGCGAGGCTGTGATACCACGCACACCAAGGGTGTGTGCTGAATGCGCGCCAGCGCGCCCAAGGTCAGCTCGTGGGCGTGCTCGGGGTCGAGGCCAAAAAGAAAAGGGCGCGTGAGGGCGTAGGGAACCAGGGGCATGAGGTCAACGCCAGAGAGCGTCTTGGATAATCGCTTCATTGTCTCAAACGCTTACAGACTGCCATGACCCAAGAGAAAGCCATGACTCAAGATGAACTGAAAGTATTGGTAGGCCAGGCCGCGCTGGCCTACGTGGTGCCCGGCAGCGTGGTAGGTGTCGGCACGGGGTCAACGGTCAACTGCTTCATTGATGCGCTGGCCGGCATGAAGGATCGCATTGCCGGCGCGGTGTCGAGCAGTGAAAAGAGCAGCCAACGCCTGCGCGCCCATGGCATTGCGGTGCTCGACAGCAACACCGTGGCGAGCATCCCCGTGTACATCGACGGGGCTGACGAGATCGATCACAGCGGCTGCATGGTCAAGGGCGGCGGTGCGGCGCTCACGCGCGAGAAGATCGTGGCCGACACGGCCGAGCGTTTCATCTGCATCGCCGACGAGTCCAAGCTCGTGCAAACGCTGGGCAAGTACCCGTTGCCAGTGGAGGTGATTCCGATGGCATCAGCGCAGGTGGCGCGGCGCCTGCGGGCGTTGGGTGGCGAGGCCGTGCTGCGCGCCGGCGTGGTGACAGACAACGGTTGCCACATCCTTGACGTGCGAGGCCTGTCCATCACCGACCCGGCTGCGCTGGAGCGCGAGATCAACCAGTGGCCGGGCGTTGTGACGGTAGGCATCTTTGCTCGCAACAAGGCCAGCGTGTGCCTGCTGGGCACGCCGCAAGGCGTGAAGACGCTCACTTTCTGAGCGGGCTGCTCTCAGCCTGGGGCGAAAAGCGCGTACCCTCGCGTTTGTTGCACCGCAATCACGCAACCCATAGGAAGGACGGCCCATGGCCAAACCAAATTACTCATTCGAAAAGCGCCAGCGCGAGATGGCCAAGAAGAAGAAGAAGGAAGAGAAGCTGAAGGAAAAGGCCGGGCGCAAGTCTGGCTCCGAGCCGGGCAGTGAAGACGAGCAGCAGCCCGCGCAAGACGGCGCGGCCAACCCGCCGAGCGGCGGCTGATCAAAAACGGCGAACGCGGCGCCCGCCCCGTGGTCAAGCGCCGCAAGCCTGAAGCCGGCAGCACTGCTGCCCCACCTGTCGGGGCGGCACCAACCAGTGCGCCAGCAACCTACGCCCCGGCGTTCAAGGCCGGCATCCAGGCCACCACCTCGCGTGTGCAGGAAATGCACAACGCGATCTCCGGCAAGACTTTCGATGCCCTGCAAAAAGTGCCGGGCCTCTCGGTGTCTGCCCGCCTGGTGCAAGGTGCGCACGATGCCATCACCACGGGTGTGTACGCCGCCGTGCGGCATGGCACGGGAGCCCTTCTGGGGCTGGTGGGCAATGCAGAGCGCCTTCTCGTGGACCCTGCGCGCGAGCCCGCTGGCCGCGAGCTGGCCTTTCGCAGTGCATTGAACGCGGCGGCTGGTGACGCGTTGGCCCGAGCTGGCAGCCCGCTGGCGGTGCAAATGAGTTTGCATGCCCAGGGCCAACCTCTGGCACTGCGCCCCGATGCCTTGGTTCACTTGAATGAACGCGTGTGCGTGTTCATTCATGGACTGGCTTGTGACGAGCACAGTTGGTCATTGTTTACCGACGCTTGGCGAGGCTCGCCCTGGGATCGCGAAGGTGCGAGCTACGGCGCCTTGCTTCACGATGAACTAGGCATCAGCGCCGTTTACCTTCGCTACAACACGGGCCTGGCCATCGCCGACAACGCGCAGCAGCTGGGCACCCAACTGGCACAACTGATGAGCAGTGCCCCGCCGCATGTGCGCGAGATCGTGCTGGTCGGCCACAGCATGGGTGGGTTGGTGGCGCGACAGCTGTGCGAGCAGGCCACCGAGGCCGATGCTGCCTGGCGCCAACGCGTGCGCACTGTGATCTGCCTGGGCTCGCCGCACCAAGGTGCGACGTTGGAGAAGCTGGGCCATTTCGTGGCCGCAGCGCTGAGCCTGTCAAACGTGACCCAGCCGCTGGGCACCATCGCCAATGCGCGCAGCCAGGGCATCAAGGATTTGCGCCATGGCCTGAAAGGCAGGAAGCGCCGCACAGAAGGTCTGGCCCTGCGCCTCGTGGCCGGCAGCCTGGCCGATGAGGCCGACGCGATGATGGGGCCGATGGTGGGCACGGTGCTGGGTGATGGCCTGGTCACCACCACCAGTGCATCCGACGCCAGCCTGATAGGCGACGTGCAACGTGTGGAACTCGCCGGTCTGGGCCACATGGCCCTGCTCAATCATCCGCGGGTGTATGCCCTGATTCGCGACTGGCTTGGCTCCGCACCGCGCGGCTGACGAAGCGCGCGGGGTCGATGGCGTCGAGCAGGCTGGCCTCCAGCGGTGAAGGCGCGCCGGTGATGAGCGAAGCCAGGGTACGTGCGCCGAGCGCCGACCAGGTGATGCCGCGCGAACCGAGCGCGGTGAACACATACAGGCCTTTCACGCGCGGCACAAAACGCGGCTGATCAAGCGGGCGGCCGCTGCTGGCGGTGGCATCGGGCACCGCGCCGATCACCGGCAGCTTGTCTTGCGCGACCCATCGCCAGCCGGTGCGCCCCTGCAGTGCCGAGCTGGGCACATCAACGGGCTCACCCAACAAGTGTGAGAGCTGTGCGAGGTTGGCGGTGTGATCGTCGCTGCGAACCGCAGCGTCCATGTCGCGGGGTTGCGAGGTGGCGCCGAAAAGGGCGCAGCCATCGATATCGGGCAGCAGATAGCCTGAGCCGGCGACGGGCAGCCGGGGCAGTGTGAGCGAAGGGGCGTGCGAGTGGTCGAGGAAGCTGACTTGCCCGCGCACGGCTTCGATCGGCCAGGCCGGTTGGCCCAGCAGACGCAGCGCGTCGCCAGCGTTGGCCAGCACCACCACTTCGGCTTGGTCGATCACCCGGCCGTGCGCATCCAGCAGTTGCCAGGCATCGCCGGCTCGGTGCAAACGATCCACCTTCACGCTGCCGCGAAAGTCAGCCTGCGGCGAGGCCTGGGCCAACCAGTCACGCGCAAGCGCTGCAGGGCGGGCCCAGCCACCACCGGGGTAGAACCAGGCCGACTGCTGCAAGGCGAGCCCGCTGAGCGCGCTGGCCTGTGCAGCATCCACAGCGCGCACGTAGTCGGCGGGCAGACCGAGCTTGTTGAGCGTGGCACGCATCGCTGCTGTGTCGGCACTGTCCAGTCGCAGCAGCCCTTGCGCTGTGACACCCGCCAGATGCTGGGCGTGTAAGGCAGCTGCCCGGTTGAAACGCGCGTGTGTACCGTCATGCGCATTCACGATGCCGTGAAACAGGCCAGCGGGGTTGCCGGAGGTTTCTTGTGCAGGTTCGGCTTGCCGGTCGAGCACCGTGCAGTGCCAGCCTTGTTCGGCCAGTGCCCAGGCGGTGGAACAACCTGCGAGGCCCGCGCCCACGATCACTGCGCGCTTTTGCTTCGCAACGTGGGTGATGCGTGACGGCGCGTGGCGTGGCGCGAAAGCAGGGGCGTAGCGGGCCAGTGTGATGTCGCGTTTGCCGGCGCCGCCCTGGGCCTCTTTTGCCTCTTGTGCCTCTTGTGCCTCTTGTGTCTCACGCACCGCGAAACCGGCCGCGCGCAGGCCTTCGCGCACGGTGTGCGCGGCCGTCCAGGTGGCCAACGTGGCGTCGGGCGCGGCCAGGCGCGCAAAGGCCTTGAAGATCCGCGGCTGCCACATCAGCGGGTTGCGCGCGAGTGCAAAGCCGTCGACGTAGAAGGCATCGACGCGTGCCTCCAGTTCAGGCAACCAGGTGCTCACGTCGCCCAGCGCCAGCAGCAATTGCACTTGGCCTTGTTCGAAATCGAGGCAGTGCAGGTTGTGGGTGAGCGGTGGCCAGGCGGCGATCAGCTCAGACGCCAGCGCAGCGGCCGGCGAGTGCGCATGGGCGAGGCGCATGTCATCAGCGCTCAACGGGCTTTGTTCGATGGAGATGAAGACCAGGCGGTCGCAGCGCGCCGGGTCTTCGCGCCAGGCTTGCCAGGTGGCCAGAAAGTTGTTGCCCAGCCCGAAGCCGGTTTCCAGAATCACGAAGTGGTCTCGTTGGTGCGTCGGCTTTTGCCAGCGCTGCGGCAGCGCGTTGCCGCCGAGAAACACGTGCCTGGCTTGCGTGAAGGCGCCGGCCAGCGGGTGGTAGATATCTTGGTAGGCGCTGGAGTAAGGAATGCCGTCGTCGTTGAAGCTCAGCGGCGCCGTGACGATGGGCCGCGTGTTCATGCGCTCATCTGAGCAGTCAGCCAAACCAGCAGTCGATCGCGTGCGTCAGCGAGGCCGCGGTAGGCCAGCACGGCGGGGCTCATGCTGGCGAGCGCGTCGTGCACCTGCCGTGCGTGTGCGGCGCTGGGCAATGCCTCGGTGAGCGGCGTCAGGTTCACATGGATGGTGAAGACAGCTTGCTTCAAGTCGGGCAAGGGGATGAAGGTCTGGTGCTCGGTGCGAAAGAAGGCGCGCTGCGCGAGTTGATCCGGGTGAGCGTCAGCGGGCCAGGGCGCGGGGTCTTGCCGTGCAGGGTGGGCATGCAGGCGCGGGTGGCGGGTGATCGTCCAGACGAAGCGCTCCCAGCGGTCGGTGCCTGTCACCAATCGAGCGAGGTGATCGCTGGCCGTCACCAGCAACTGGTTGTCGGCCACCGGTGCGTGCACCTGCGCGAAGTGGCGACCGATTTTTTCTTCAGGTGCCCAGCCCGAAGGCAGGCATACCGCCAGCCAGGGAATGTGAGCGGTGCTGCCGTCGATGAGGGCGAAGTCTTCAGCGAACGCCAGGCAGAGCAGGGCGGGCAGGCGCCACTGCGAGGGCAGTGCGCGCAGGCAAATGCCGACTTCAGGCGCCGCATCGCCGTGCTGTTGGGGTTCGTCGCCTTGCACAGACCAGCCCAGCCAATGGGCGTGATGGGTGTCGGCTGACCATGCGTCGGGATGTTCGCGAGCAGCTTGCTCGCTCAGGGCTTGCAGGGCGGGGCCGGCGTCGAAACCCGGTGAGCTGAGCAAAGCCTGAGACGCATAGGCGCTGAGTACAGCAAGCTTCTCGCGCAGCGCGCGGTCACCGGGCCGGTTGGGCGTGAGCTGCGGGGCACCCGTGGCCAGCCGGCGCAAACCGGGTTGCATGCGAAAGGGGGCGGAGATGCTGGCGAAATCGAAAGCCATGGGAACGCATGATGCCCATAAAAGAGAAGGGCCCGCAAAGCGGGCCCGCCATCGTCTTTGGCCGAAGGCGTTACACGCGCTTGCGGTACTCGTGGGTGCGGGTATCGATTTCGATCTTGTCGCCGGTTTCCACGAACAGCGGCACCGCGATCTCGAAACCGGTTGCCAGCTTAGCGGGCTTGAGCACCTTGCCCGAGGTATCACCCTTGACGGCCGGCTCGGTGTAGGTGACTTCGCGCACCAGGCTGGTGGGCAGTTCGACCGAGATGGCCTTGCCGTCGTAGAACACCACTTCGACGGGCATCGCGTCTTCCAGGTACTGGATGGCATCGCCCATGTTCTCGGATTCCACCTCGAACTGGTTGTAGTCGGCATCCATGATGGCGTACATCGGGTCGGCGAAGTAGGAGTAGGTGCATTCCTTCTTGTCGAGGATGACCTGATCCATCTTGTCATCGGCCTTGAAGACGACTTCAGTGCCCGAACTGCCGACCAGGCTCTTCAACTTCATGCGCACGGTGGCGGAATTGCGGCCGCCGCGGCTGTATTCGGTGCGCAGGACAACCATAGGGTCCTTGCCGTGCATGATCACATTGCCTGCGCGAATTTCTTGAGCGATCTTCATAACGATTTCCGTGTGCTTGCGTGAGCGTTGGGGAGCGCGCGCCGGATGTTCGTGCACCAGAACGCGCAAAGCCTCGGATTTTAGCGTGATTCGGTGGCCAGGCCGATCAACTGGGTGGCCAAGTCGACCTGGGTCAACAACTCTTCACGCCAGGCTTGACACTGCGCCTCCCATGGCGCGAGAGGCGGTAGGCAAGTGGGCATAGCGGCCAGGCCGTTCCAGCCCAACCAGAGTTCGTGCAGCCCGGCTACTGGCGGGAAGCGCTCAAGAAACGCACCCAGCTTGGCCGCGTGGGCGCCATCGTGCTGAGGGTAGATCTGCCACACAAAGGGGCGCCCGGCCCACTGGGCGCGAACAAATGAGTCTTCGCCGCGCACGAAGTTCAGGTCGCAGCTCCACAGCAGGCGGTCGTAGCCGGGCTGCGAAAGGTAGGGCAGGCGCAGGATGCGCATGCCGCCGGGAAGCGCTGGCGGCGGCGTTGCGCCCGGGGTAAGCAACAGCAGGGTGGGAGCCTCGGCCAGTGCGGCCAGCAGCGCGGCCTGCGCCGGGTTGTCATAGCCGAACAGGCTGACCAGGCGCTCGCCCTCGTGGGGGACGATGCCCTGCTGCCGCAGCCAGACGCTGCGGTCGAACTGTTGTTGTGCCTGCATCAAACCCGGCTCACGGATCAGGCCGCCGGTAGCGGGTGAGAAGCCGGGATAGAAGAACCATTTTGTGAGCCCACGGCCTGGGCCGCTGAGCTGGGGCGAGGGCAGGCGGTGGCTGCGCTCCACATAGGCCTCGGCGCTGAGGTATTCGAGGTTGATCCAAGTCGGCGGCCTGGCGGCCCGGGCCATGCACTCGACGAACGTGGCAGGCAGCTCGCAGCCGAAGGCTTCGATCACCACATCACCAGGCGCGGCCTCGGGCAATGGGTCGGCCCAAGGCAGCACCGTTACGCCCCGCGATCCGGCCGGCGCCATCCAGGCCAGCGCCGACGCGTCGTCCACCCATAGGCGCACTTGTTCGCCGCGCGAAGCCAGGTCGGCGGCGAGGCGCCAGCACACGCCGATGTCACCGAAGTTGTCGACCACGCGGCAGAACACATCCCATTGCATGCATGGATTATCGAGGCGGCACAATTCGCCTCCGATGAACGAAACCGACCCCGTCATTCCTGCCGACGAGCCGAGCGACCCAGCGCGCCAGCAACTGCTGACCGACGTGGCCGCGTTGCCCGGCTTGCCCGGCGTCTACCGCTACTTCGATGCACAAGGCGCCGTGCTCTACGTGGGCAAGGCACGCGATCTGAAGAAGCGCGTGTCGAACTACTTCCAGAAGAACCACGGTGGCACCCGCATCGGCCACATGGTGACCAAGATCGTGCGCATGGAGACAACGGTCGTGCGCTCCGAGGCCGAGGCGCTGCTGCTCGAAAACAACCTCATCAAGACGCTCAACCCGCGCTACAACATTCTGTTCCGCGACGACAAGAGCTACCCGTATCTCAAGATCGCCTCGCACGCTTATCCGCGCATGGCGTATTACCGCGGCTCGGTGGACAGGCGGCACCGCTACTTCGGCCCTTACCCGAGTGCCTGGGCGGTGAAGGAGTCGATCCAGATGCTGCAAAAGGTGTTCAAGCTGCGCACCTGCGAAGACTCGGTGTTCAACAACCGCACGCGGCCCTGTTTGCTGTATCAGATCAAACGCTGCTCTGGGCCGTGTGTGCAATACATCAGCGCCGAAGAGTACGCACGCGACGTGGCCAACGCCGAGCGCTTTCTGCTGGGTGAACAGCAGGAGGTGATGGACACGCTGCAGTCGCAGATGATGGTGCACGCCGACGCGCTGGAGTTCGAGCAGGCGGCCGAAATCCGCAATCAGCTGGGTGCCTTGTCCAAGGTGTTGCACCAGCAGTCGGTAGAAGACAACACCGGCGTGACAACCAAAGACGCCGACATCCTGGCCGTGAAGGTGCAGGGCGGTCGGGCCTGTGTGAACCTCGCCATGGTGCGCGGCGGGCGTCATCTTGGCGACCGACCTTACTTCCCCACGCATGTGGACGATGCCACCGAGGTGCAGGTGCTGGAGGCCTTCGTCGCCCAGCACTACTTGGACAGCGCCGTGCCGCCCTTGCTGGTGCTGAGCCACACCATCGACAAGGCGCTGATCGGGGCACTCTCGTTGCACAGCGGCATCAAGGTAACGGCCCAGCACCAGCCGCGCGACTCACGCCGCGCCTGGCTGGACATGTGCATCCAGGGTGCCGACATCAAGCTCACGAGGCTGCTGTCTGAAGAGGGCTCACAGCAGGCACGCACGCGTGCCCTGGTCGACGCACTCGACTTGGCGCCGGAGAACCTCGACACATTCCGCATCGAGTGTTTCGACATCAGCCACACCGCTGGCGAATCAACCCAGGCATCGTGTGTGGTGTTCGAGGGCCACAAGATGCAAAGCGCGCAGTACCGCCGCTACAACAT
>JACMKW010000027.1 GCA_014379885.1 Rhizobacter sp. | reverse complement strand
TGTGTGCCGATGCGTGGCGCTGGCAGAGCGCCAACCCCAGCGGCTACAGAAGTTAGCCGCGGTGATTTTTCCAGGGCACCTGCGGAACCGGCTCTGCCGGGCGGACAGGTGCGCCCCCTGCAGGCGGTGACGCCGAAGGCAGCGCGGGGGGTTACCTCAATTGCACGCCGGCCGCACGGGCCGCCAAGAAGATGCCTTCGCCCACGCTCGCACCGAAGCGTTTGGCCAGCCGCAGGCCCACGTTTTCGCGGCGGGTGTAGTCCACCAGCTCCTCGGCCTTGACGATCTCGCGCGCCACATAGTCCAGGTTGCCCAGACCGTCGGCCAGGCCCAGCGCCACGGCTTGCTGGCCGTTCCAGACCAGACCGCTGAAGGTGTCGGGCGTTTCCTTGAGGCGGTCGCCACGGCCCTTCTTCACCACCTCGATGAACTGTGCGTGGATTTCACTCAGCAGGTTCTGCATGAACAAGCGCTGCGATTCGTCTTGTGGGCTGAACGGATCGAGCAGGCCTTTGTTGGCACCGGCCGTCATGAGACGGCGCTCGATGCCGAGTTTCTCCATCAAACCGGTGAAGCCAAAGCCGTCCATCAGCACCCCGATGCTGCCGACCAGGCTGGCCTTGTCCACGTAGATGTCGTCGGCCGCCGCCGCAATGTAGTACGCGGCAGACGCGCAGGTTTCTTCAACCACCGCATAGACCTTTTTCTCGTGCAGGCCCTTCAGGCGCGTGATTTCGTCGTTGATGATGCCGGCCTGCACCGGGCTGCCACCGGGCGAATTGATCAGCAGCACCACCGCCTGGGCACCTTCGTCGTCAAATGCAGCGCGCAGCGCCGCAACCACGTTCTCCGCGCTGGCTTCCGCGCCCGAGGCGATTTCGCCCTTGATTTCCACCACCGCGGTGTGCGGTGTGCTGGTGGTCGATACGACGCCGTCGCTGGAGTAGACGAGCCAGACGATGGCGCCCAGGATGGCCAGCCACATGAAGCGGGTGAACATCTTCCAGCGGCGTGCTGCCTGTTGCTCGCGGATGGTGGCGAACACCAGCTTTTCCAGCGTGGCGCGCTCCCAGGCCACGCCGTTGTTGCGGTCGTTGCCAGCGGAATTGGCCGAGCCCAGGTTGTCGTCGTTCATGGTGCGTGTGTTCTCAGAATTCAACGGGTTTGAGGTGGTATTGTGACCGCCAGTGAATCACCCCATCGAGCTCCAGCAGTTCGATCTTGAACAAGCCGCCGCGGCACGGTCCGCCCCGGCATTCACCGGTGGCGGGCTCATACACCGCTCCGTGCGTGGCGCACATCAGCCAACGACCGGTGTCGTCGAAAAAGCGGTCGGGTTGCCAGTCGAGTTCCATCGCCACGTGCGCGCAGCGGTTCAGGTAGGCGTGCGGCTGGCCCTGGTGACGCACAGCAAAGGCTCGGCAGGTCTGGCCCGCGTAATTCACATCGAACGAGACCGCCCTGCCCCCGTCGACCAGATCACGGCTGTTGCACAGCGGGTGGACCGGGTCGTCGGGCAGTGGCGTCATGGTGGCCTCAGGCGTGCTCTGTGAGCCAGTCGTGCAGTTCGCGTACTGAGTGCGCCACATGCAAGGGCTTGAGTTCATGGAAGGCGTCGGGCTCGTGCGCACCGTAGCTCACACCCACGCTCGCACAACCAGCGTTCAGCGCCATCTGCAGGTCGTGCGTGGTATCCCCGATCATGAGCGTGCGCTCAGGCGTCACACCGAATTCGCGCATCAACTCGTTGAGCATCAACGGGTGGGGCTTGCCGGCGGTTTCGTCGGCCGTGCGTGAGCCGTCGAACACGCCAGCGAGTTCCACCGTCTGCAGCACTTCGTCGAGACCGCGGCGGCTCTTGCCGGTGGCCACCGTCAGCCAGTGCTGGCGGCTCTTGAGCTCCGCGAGCAGGGGCAGCACGCCCTCGAACAGACTCAGATCATGCTGACGCGCCATGTAGTGGTGGTGGTAGCGCTCGCCGAGCTTCGGGTACTTTTCGGGCGGCACGTCGGGAGCGGCGTAGGCCAGCGCCTGCATCAGCCCCATGCCGATCACGTAGCTGGCGGCCTGGGTGGTGGGCGGTGTGCCGCCCACGTCGGTCACGGCCAGCTGGATGCAGCGGGCGATGAGCGCGGTGGAATCAAACAGGGTGCCGTCCCAGTCGAAGGCAATGAGGTCGTATTGACGAGGGCGCATGGATCCGTTTCAGACCAGCGCCTGCGCATGGTGGCGCAGGTGGTCTTCGATGAAGCTGGCAATGAAGTAATAGCCGTGG
>JACMKW010000232.1 GCA_014379885.1 Rhizobacter sp. | reverse complement strand
TGGATCAGACCGCGAAGCTGCGCGAGTTCGATGTGCGCGTGATGTACCAGGGCGAAGACATTCGCCTTGCCGCGCTGTCTAACAACGTGAACAACCAAGCGGGGGGGCTGATACCAAACGGTACCTCGGTGGCGTTGTACCTGCGTGTATCGGGTGACACCGGGTGGAAAGGAGGCAATGGCGCAGCCAACTCCAACTACATTGTTGGAGAGCCGTTTGGCCGTGCGAAAACGATGGACCTGGCTTCCGGTCCAGGCGGCGCAGCAACCGTGGTTTGGAGCAAGGACTTTGAAGAGAGCGGAACGCGAAGTGCCATCTTCGCGTCGCACCTTCAATCGAACGGAAGGTGGTCGAACGCATCCCTGGTGGATACCGGTGCAGCGGAGTCGAGCGACGGCAAGACAGGCAAGAATTCTTCGGCGCCGACGGTGCTTATCGCAAGCGACGGTGCAATCAACGTCGCTTGGAGGCAGCAAGACACCCAAGCTTCATCGATCGACAGCTTCTACTTTGCACGCTACAAGCGCAATGGGGCCGAGATCGACATCCCGGCTCGCCTTGTCGAGGCGGCCGCCGGCGACGTAGCAGGTACGCCAACGATGGGGCTGGAGTTTGACGGAACTTCAGTCATTTTCGTATGGACACAACGCTCCGGCTCCGATGCGGGTCCAATGAGCGTATTCGCGGCCAGGCTGCCCGCCGGCACCGGCGGCAGCGAACTGGGAGCGCCCGTACTGGTTGAGAGTGACGAAACTCAACAGACCTTGTTGCCGACGGTGTTCTCTGGCGCCAATGGCACGGTCACCGTGTTTTGGATGCGGGAAGACGGTAAGTTGTTGCTGAACCGCTCGAAGTGATCGACTGAGGATCGGCCGGCCCGCTTGTGCGGCCGGCGGAAGCTGCGTGATGCGGCCATCTGAATGTGGCCGCATCGCGCGCGTTGTCTTGTGAGGCTGCTGGTGCTGTACCCTGCGCGGCGCTTTGTTCACCGGCCGTCTAAGGTCGCTTCTGGTGGTGACTTCAAGGCCATCTTGCGGGCGAACGCAAAGTGCGCTCCACGTCGATCGCCGAAAGATTCTGTTGTAGCCAAGGCACGGCCTGCCGCCCATGTCGTACTCCGACTAGACGCTGAAGCTGGCCGCGCCTGCATGGGCACGCACGCGCATGCCGTTGTGGGTCACCCGGTCATGCTAGCCAGGCCCTGCGACAACAGGGCCGCCACGCTGCGGGTGAGTTGACCGTCAAGCCACTGCGCGTGTTCGATCCGGAAGCCGCCCAGCGTTTTGTGGTTGATACCCACTCCGCCGTTCAGCCAGCCGTAGTCGCAGTGAGGGCGACACGAATGGCGATGTCCGTGACACCACCCTTCACACCGACGAGGGCACACAAGCGAAACACCACCGGCCTCAGCCAGCTGAGCTGCCGGGTCGTAAAGCGCGGCCGTATGCGCCACCCACGCGCCGGCAAGACGCCGTGCCGCCGCTCACTGAAAAGAGAGGTGGCGCCGGTAGTTCAGACAGTCGCCCGGGTTTTCTAAGTGGATCTCTACAAGGTTGAGGGGTGAGAGTGTCAGGCCGCTTTGGCAAGCGATTCCATCGAAGCGAAGTAGAACTCGTCGGGTGTCTTTTTGTCTAGCGTCGAGTGCGGTCTGCGCGTGTTGTAGAACTCGATGTACCTGCCGATGCCGGCCTTGGCCTGGCTGACCGAGTCGTAGGCGTGCAGGTACACCTCTTCGTACTTGATCGAGCGCCACAGCCGCTCGACGAACACGTTGTCGCGCCAGCTGCCACGCCCGTCCATGCTGATCTGGATGCCGCGCTCGTGAAGCGCGCTGGTGAACTCCAGGCTCGTGAACTGGCTGCCCTGGTCGGTGTTGAAGATCTCCGGCTTGCCGTGCCTGGCGATGGCCTCGTTCAATGCTTCCAGGCAGAAGCCCGTCTCCATCGTGATCGAGATCCGGTGCGCGAGCACGCGCCGGCTGGCCCAGTCGACGATGGCACACAGATAGACCCAGCCATGCGCCATCGGTATGTAGGTGATGTCGGTGGCCCAGACGTGGTTGGCACGCGTGATCTTGAGCCCACGCAGCAGGTACGGATACACCTTGTTCCTCGGGTGCTTGCGGCTGGTGTTGGGCTTGCGGTACAGCGCCTCAATGCCCATCCTGGCCATCAGCGTGCCCACATGCCGGCGGCCCACTTCGAAGCCTTCGCGCTGCAGCAGGTCGCGCAGCATGCGCGAGCCCGCGAACGGCAGCTCCAGGTGCAGCACGTCAATGCGCTTCATGAGCCGCTGGTCGGCCTCAGAGGCCGCGCGTGGCAGGTAGTACACGCTGGCTCGGCTCAGGCCCGCCAGCTCGGCCTGGCGCACCACCGGCAATGGGTGTGCACGGTCGATCATCGCTTTGCGCTCAGCAGGCCGACCCTGGTGAGCGCGCCTGACAAAAAATCAATCTCCAATGACTGCTGGCCGATCTTGGCGTGCAGCTCCTTCAAATCAACGGGCTGCTCGGCCGCCTCGGCACCAAACACGTTCGCTGCCCGTTCCAGCAACTGGTTCTTCCAATCCGTGATCTGGTTGGGGTGCACGTCGTGCATCTTGGCCAGCTCGGCCAGTGTCTTGTCGCCTCGTATGGCGTCCAGGGCCACCTTCGCCTTGAATACGGCTGAGTGGTTGCGGCGCGGTCTTCTGCTCATGGTCTTGCTGCTTTCTCGGGCTCTCGGCCCGCGGTTATGAAGCAGAGTTTCCACCTATCGGGCTGTCTGAATTTGCGCGGCCACCTCTATGCGTGGGTAACGATTCGCCTAGACCGTTCGCGATTTCGCTTGACCGAACGAGAGACCACTGAGGTGGCGTACGGACTTGTTCAGGCGCTGTGTCCCTGGTACGGGGAGCTTAAGCATTTGTTGCCAAGTGAGGTGCAGCGGCTCACGAAAGAAGGTGGTGAGCGGCTGCTTGAATATGACGCCATGTGGAGTAGCGGTAGCAGTA
>JACMKW010000231.1 GCA_014379885.1 Rhizobacter sp. | reverse complement strand
TGTCGAATTTGGCGGATGACGTCATGAGTTGTTTTCCTTCATTGATGTGCTCCTCCGTTGATATCGTTCGTATTGCGGCGGTCGCGCCAGTTCGTCGCCAAGCGACCGCTCCCGTGCCGATTTTCGCCTGCTTAGGAACTAGCTGTCGCCACTACTTTGCGATCTGTGCGCAGCACCCGACAGACTCGAGGAGGTGACCAGTCTCATGAACCACGCAATGCTGGACCGCTTTGCTCGTGACCACCGGTGCGGATGTCATCCAAGCGCGCTGGTGAGGTGCCACGAGTTCAGCGACCGCGTATTCTTCAGCGCTCGGTGAACTTGCTGGGGGGCGGCCACGCGCTGCGCAAAATAGCGTTCGTTTTGCCGTGTTGCACATGCCGCCTTCGCTCTCTGTCCCTTTTCTTCGGAAGATTTACATGGCCAAAAAACTCAAGTACATGCTGCGGATGTTTGCAAGCCGCTTCAAGTCCGACGCCAAGCAGCTTGACCCAAACGTCCCGCTTGCCAAAATAGCGAGCCACTCAAATTATCTTAAACACTTGGCCGAAATTGGGAACAAGGAAGGAATGCGAATCCTTGAGATTGGCAGCCGGGAGGTCACGGGTGCGTCAGATGCCAGGAAACGATTCGCCAGAGCTGAGTACGTCGGTTTTGACTACTACCCAGGGCCAAATGTCGACGTGGTAGGTGATGCGCACAAACTTTCAGAATATTTCAAAGGCCAGAAGTTTGACCTTATCTATACGAGTGCTTGCTTTGAACACTTTGCAATGCCGTGGTTAGTGGCAACCGAGATATCAAAGCTGCTGCGAGTTGGCGGGATATTGTTTGTTGAAACTCACTTCTCATTTTCCTCGCACGAAAGGCCTTGGCACTTCTTTCAGTTTAGCGATATGGCATTGCGCGTGCTGTTCTCCCCTGCGCTTGGGATCGAGTGCATCGAAGCCGGAATGTCCAACCCGATCAACGGGAGATTTTCATCACTGGCCGATGAATATCTGAGATTCAGAAGGGTACCCGCACTCTACTGTCACAGTGAATTCCTTGGTCGCAAGGTGCGCGAGATTGAAGCCTTCTCTTGGGCCAACGTTGATCTGCAGCAGGTGGTGGGCGAAACAAAGTACCCGGAGCCGACCCATGGGGCCGCCTAGCGGGCTGGAAGCAGTCACTTCGGCTCGCATCGACCCGCCGCGGCTTGCGGCCCAGCTTCAGAAGCCCCAGGCCCTGTCCTACAGCCCGCGCAAACCCGCGCCGACCGCCGCTGCGCCTGCGCCGGCCTAGATTGCAGAACACCGCAATTTCAGGAGCAGTACCCATGCATGCCACCGCCGCAAACGACACTACCGACCACACGCGCGACCGCGAAAAGTTGTGGGGCCTGGTCAAGGACATCAAGTTTGCGATGTTCACCACGCGCCACGGCAACGGCCATTTGCATTCCAGGCCCATGACCACGCAGAACGGCAGCATCGATGAAGACAGCAGCCTGTGGTTCTTCATGTCCAAGAGCAGCGAGCCGGTGCGTGACATCGCCGCGCAGACCGCCGTCAACATCAGCTACGCCGAACCGGAGGACGACAACTACGTGTCGGTGTCTGGCGATGCGACCCTGGTTGAAGACGTGGCCAAGAAAAAGCAACTGTGGAACAAGATGACCGAAGCCTGGTTTCCCAAGGGCGTGACCGACCCCGACCTGGCATTGGTGCAGGTGCGCATCACGCACGCCGACTACTGGGAGTCGAAGGACAACAAGCTGACCCAGATTTTCAAGATGGCCACCGCCGCTGTCACCGGCAAGCCACCCAGCGACATGAGTGAACGTGGCCGCGTGAACATGGGCTAGGTAATAGGTAGCAGCCCGAAGCCGGCCTCCCAGGCCGCGGCCTAGCATCGGCAGCCACCATGGGGGATGCCGAATGCAGCAACTGTCGGGCCTGGATGCAAGCTTCCTGTACCTGGAAACGGCCGAGATGCCCATGCACGTCGGCGGCCTGCAAATTTTCGAGCTGCCTGCGGGTTTTCGCGGGCGGTTCGTTGTGGCCTTGCGCAAGCACATGGCCACGCGGCTGCCGGTGGCCCCGGTGCTGCGGCGCAGGCTGTGGTGGATGCCGCTGAACATGGCCAACCCGGCGTGGGTGGACGCCGAGCCCAACCTGGCTCAACACGTGGTTGAAATCAAGCTGCCCAAGCACAGCGGCATGGCCGAACTGCAGGCCCAGGTGTCCCGGCTGCACCCCGTGCTGCTGGACCGCAGCAAACCGCTGTGGAAGTTTCACGTGCTTGAAGGCCTGGCCCCCAGTGCGCAAGGGCGGCGCCGAGTGGCGCTGTACTCGCAGTTGCATCACGCGGCTGTCGACGGCCAGGCCGCGGTGGCCTTGGCCAATGCCATTCTTGATGTGACCCCCGAACCACGCGCCGTGGAGGCGCGCACTTCAACCCGGCCCCGCACCTTCAAGCTGGAAATGGCTGAAATGCTGCGTGGCGTTCTGGGCAGCCAGGCGCAGAAGGTGGCCGACATCGTGCGTGGGCTGCCATCCACCGTGGGCACGCTGAAGAGCGCGGCCACACTGGCGCTGGGCAGCTCGGCATTGCTGCGGGGCGGCAAGGGCAAGGGCAGCGGCAACATCGCATTGGCACCGCGGACGCCGCTGAACGTATCGGTCACCAGCGGTCGTGCGTTCGCCAGCGCGTCGCTGCAGCTGGCCGAGCTGAAGGAGCTGGGCCGCGCGCACGGTGCCACCATCAACGACCTGGTGTTGATGTTGTGCAGCAGTGCGCTGCGCCGTCACTTTGCAAAACAACGCATGCTGCCGCGCAAGAGCCTGGTGGCCGCGGTGCCCATCTCGCTGCGGCAAAAGGGCGACACCACTTCGGACAACCAGGCGTCGATGAGCCTGATCAGCCTGGGCACGCACATCGCCGACCCCCAGCTGCGGCTGGCGCACGTGATGGTGGCCAGCGCCGCGATGAAAACCACGATGGGCAGCTTGAAGACCGTGCTGCCCACCGACTTTCCATCGCTGGGCCTGCCTTGGCTGATGCAGGCCGTGACCGCGCTGTACGGCAAGGCCAGGGTGGCCGAACGTTTGCCGCAGGTGGCCAACGTGGTGATCAGCAATGTGCCGGGCCCGCCGGTGCCGTTGTACCTGGCCGGCGCCAAGATGGTGAACAACTACCCGACCTCGATCGTGGTGCACGGCCTGGCGTTGAACATCACCGTGCAAAGCTACGCCGGCACGCTGGACTTCGGGCTCATGGCCGACGCCCAGGCCATGCCCGACGTTGGTGACCTGGCGCAGGCCTTGCACGTCGCCTTCGACGACTTGAGGGCGTTGCCGCGGCCGGGCGACCCCGGGCACCCGGATACCCCGCCGCCGTTGACCGTGGCACGTGCAACGCGGCGCGCGGCGGGCAGTGTCGCCGGTGCGCTGCAAGGTGCCGTTGGCAACATGGCCCGCAAAGTGGTGGGCACGGCAGCGGGCATGGCGGTGGGCACGGTG
>JACMKW010000230.1 GCA_014379885.1 Rhizobacter sp. | reverse complement strand
GGAAGGCAGCGACGTGAAGGCCGGCCAGCCGCTGTTCCAGATTGACGCCTCGCCTTACCAGGCGGCTTATGCCAGCGCACAGGCTGCGCAGGCGCGCGCCCTGGCCAACGTGACACAGGCCACGGCCCAGGCCGAACGTTTCAAGCCGTTGATGGAAGCCAACGCCATCAGCAAGCAGGACTACATCAACGCGGTGGCACTGCAGAAGTCGGCCGAAGCCGACGTGGCTTCGGCCAAGGCGGCGGCGCTGATCGCACAAATCAACCTGGGCTACGCCAGCGTTACCTCGCCCATCTCCGGGCGCATCGGCCGAGCGCTGGTGACCGAAGGTGCGTTGGTCGGCCAGGGCGAAGCGACCCAGCTTGCGGTGGTGCAGCAGATCAACCCGATGTACGTGAACTTCACCCAATCGACCACCGAAGTGCTGCGGCTGCGAAAAGCCATCGAGAGCGGCAAGTTCAAGCAGGCCGCAGGCGCCGGTTCGGCCAGCGTGCGCGTGGTATTGGAAGACGGCAGCGAGTACCCGCAGGCCGGCAAGCTCTTGTTCTCTGACCTCACGGTTGACGCCAGCTCGGGCCAGATCACGCTGCGCGCCGAGCTGCCCAACGCCAACGGCTTCTTGTTGCCCGGCATGTACGTGCGCGTGCGCTTGGAGCAGGCGCAGGCGAATGACGCCATCGCGCTGCCGCAGCAAGCCGTGACCCGTGGCACCACCGGCGACACGGTGATGGTGGTGGGGCCTGATGGCAAGGTGACGCCGCGCCCGGTGAAGATTGGTTCAGCACAAAACGGCCAGTGGCTGGTGCTCGAAGGCTTGAAGCCCGGTGAGCAGGTGATGGTGGACGGCTTCCAGAAGCTGCGCGGCAACGCACCGGTGAAAGCCGTGGCGTGGGCGCCTGCTGGCGCTTCGGCACCCCCCGCCGCCGCCCCGGCATCGCAAGCCGCTTCGAAATAGGAAGAGGCACTCCTCATGGCCCAGTTTTTCATTGACCGCCCCATCTTCGCGTGGGTGATCGCTCTGTTCATCGTGGTGCTCGGTGGCGTGGCGATCAAGCAGCTGCCGATTGCACAGTACCCCTCGGTGGCGCCACCCTCCATCGTGCTCACCGCCGTCTACCCCGGTGCTTCGGCGCAAACACTCGAAGACAGCGTGATCAGCGTCATCGAGCAAGAGATGAACGGCTCGCCCGGCCTGCTGTACATGGAGTCGGTGAGCCAGGCCAACGGCGTGGGCACGCTCACGCTGACATTCGCCACCGGCACCGACCCTGCCCTCGCGCAGGTGGATGTGCAAAACCGCCTGAGCCGCGCCACACCGCGCCTGCCCGCTGCCGTCACGCAACAAGGCGTGCGGGTCGACAAGGCACGGGCCAACTTCCTGCTGTTCACCATCTTGTCGAGCGATAACCCGGCCTTCGACCCGGTGGCGCTGGGCGACTACGCCTCGCGCACCGTGCTACCCGAGCTGCAGCGCATTCCCGGCGTAGGCCAGGCGCAGTTGTTCGGCACCGAGCGTGCCATGCGCATCTGGATCGACCCGGGCAAGCTGGTCGGCTTCAACCTCACCACCAACGACATCAACAACGCCATCCGTTCGCAGAACGCGCAGGTGTCGTCGGGCACGATTGGTGACCTGCCCATCGTGCAAGGCCAGCTTGTTACCGCCACCGTGGTGGTGCCCGGCCAGCTCAACAGCGTGGAGCAGTTCGGCGGCATCGTGTTGCGCGCCAACACCGATGGTTCTTCGG
>JACMKW010000229.1 GCA_014379885.1 Rhizobacter sp. | reverse complement strand
TTCCTTGCGCCGCGTGGCGCACTTCAAGGAGCCAGGCACACAGCTTGGCGGCCTCCGAGGTGACGGTCTCCCGCGACCGTGCCGACCATCGTCTGCAACACCGGTTTGCGATCCCACGCCATGCGTGGTTGGCGAAGATGATCGGATCTTGAAGCGCAGGCTGATCAGCTCATGACGATCGTCCAGGAGCTTGTCGGTGCAACCCTGACCGCCGCCTTGCGACTCGCGCCACCGACACCACCCCGGCCAGCCACAGCGCCCAGGTGCCGGGCTCGGGACCAGCGGTGATGCTCAGCGTGCCCTGCTCGAACTCGGCGCGCCAATCGCTGGGCACGCTGGCGTCGTAGATGCCTTGGGAGTTGGCCCAGGGCGTCCAGCCTGAAGTCGCGTCCGCCGCATCGACCAGCCTCAGCACGACCCAGTTGTCGCCTGTATAGGCCTGTAGCGTGCCGCCAACCGACAGGAAGCTGAAGCTGTCGCCCAGCGTGGGCCGGTAGCTGCCCAGCAAGTACATGGTCGATGCGTTCAGCGTGGCATTCCCGGTGACCACCAGGCGGTCGAACTCGGTGGCGCTGGCGATCTCGAGGTCGAGGCTGCCGCGGGCGTCGAGGTTGCCGTCCACCGTGAGCAGGCCGATGGAGTTGCCCGGGCCGGTGTTGCCGAAGTTGGTCAGCGTGCCCTGCAGCTGCCCATTGCCGCTCAAACGGCCGCCGAAGATGCTGATGTCGGTGGCCGCCAGCAAGCCGTCCACCCGCAACTCGCCCGACGAATGCCAGAAATAGCTGCCTGGGTCCCCAGTGATGGAGCCCGTGGGCTCGATGGTGATGTCGCCGCTGTTGTTGAAGGGGAAGCCGTAAGTCATGGCCCCGGCCACGAGCAGGTTACCTTGGTTGATCACCCGGCCTCGTGCCTGCATCGAACCGCGCTGTTCGAACACGGCGCCTTGCGCGTTCGTGAAGTCGTTGAGGACCTGCAGGTTGCCTTCGTTGACCAGCGTGCCGCTGTTGTTGAGCACACTCACTTGCAGCGTGCCGCCGCTGCGGTTGTTCAGCTGCCCGGCGTTGTTCAGCGTTTGCGCGAACAGGTCGCCCCGGTTGACCAGCGTCGCCCCGGTCTGATTGATGAGCTCGCCCAAGACCGCGGTGCTGGCGCCACTGCGGTTGTGCAGGTAGCCGGCGTTGTCGAGCCTGTCAAGAAGGGGATAGTTGCTCGTATTGCTGGTGAGCGCATTGAACTGCACCGCGCCCGCAGGGACGGTGTGGCTGCCGCGCAGCGGAATCTGCACGGCCAGGTCGTTGCTGAGCAGAACCTGCCGGCCGTCGGGCGACAGCACCGCGCTCCACTGGTTGGGCAGTCCGCTGAAGCCGATGTTGACACCAGGCTGGAAGCCCGTGCCAGAAATTGCGCTGAGCCAGGTGATGCTGTCGCTGTCGGGCTCGATCGGGACAAAGCCGGGGTCGAAGATAAAGCTGATGGTCGCACCATCGCGGGCATTGAAGCTGTTCAAGCCCACCAGTTGGTCGAACAGGACGCGCGTGGCGACTTCGATCTCCAAGGTGCCGCTCAAGTAGGCGTCGCCCAGCACCGTCATCGTGCCGGGTGAGTTGCCCGGCTTCCACAAGCCGGCCGGGCCGATGTCCACATAACCCTGGACCGTGCCCGTCCCCTGGAGCACGCCGCCATGGATGGTGACGCCGCCATCGGCGTGCAACAGGCCATTCACCTGGGTCAGACCGGCTTCCTGCACGAAGCTGCCGCTGCCGCTGATCGACGCACCCGAGTCGATGGCCAACATGCCGCTTTCCAGCGTGACGGTGCCACTGTTGATGAGCGACGAGGTGTCGAACAGCCCGACGCCAACGCCGTTGATGCTCAGCCTGCCCGCATTGCTGAACCTGCCGTTGCCAACCTGGCTGAAGTTTCCGCCTGCGTACCACGTGCCTTCGTTGTGGATGACGCCACGGTTCTGAAAGAAGCCATTGCTGCTGACGCCGACCGCGCTGCCATCGACGCGCAGGGTGCCGCTGTTGCTGCTGTTGCCGACACCGCCAATGATGGCGCCGACACCCGGAAAGCCGTTGGCGGGGCCCAACACCAGCGTGCCTAGGTTGTCCAGCGTGTTGGCATGGAC
>JACMKW010000003.1 GCA_014379885.1 Rhizobacter sp. | reverse complement strand
GTCTTCACGCGGGCGGGCTATGCCTGGGCGGGTTCGACGTTTCGCATGGGTGGAGTTTCGGTGCGCACCGCAGCGGCCGACACCGAACGCTTGCGCGGCATCTTCATCGACAAGTTCGGCCAGCCCAAACGCGTGATCCTGCACGGCCAATCGTGGGGCGCCAGCGTGGCGGCACGTGCAGCGGAAACCACATCGTCCTTGTACGACGGCGTTTTGCTCACCAGCGGCGTGCTCGGCGGCGGCAGCAAGTCTTACGACTTCCGGCTCGACCTGCGTGTGGTGTACCAAGCGGTGTGCGCCAACCACCCACGTGCCGACGAAGCGCAATACCCCCTATGGATGGGCCTGCCGACGGCGTCGCAGCTCACGCGCGCCGAGTTGTCGCAGCGTGTGAATGAGTGCACCGGCGTGAGCAAACCAGCGGCTCAACGCAGCGAGCTGCAGCAGAAGAACCTGAAGACCTTGCTTGATGTGATCCGCATTCCCGAACGGTCGCTGATCGGGCATTTGGCGTGGGGCACCTGGCACTTTCAAGACATCGTGTCCAAACGATTGAACGGGCGCAACCCGTTTGGCAACGAGACCGTGCGTTACAGCGGTTCGGCCGGCGACGTGGCATTGAACGCCCTGGTCGCGCGTTACCGCGCCGACCCGCAGGCACAAGCCGACTTCGCTGCCGACACCGATCCGAGTGGCCTCATCGCAGCGCCGGTGTTGACGCTGCATGGCATCAATGACCCGGTCGCCTTTGTCGAGCTGGAGTCGGCCTTTCGCGACACCATGGTTCGGGCGGGAACGGCCGGGCACTTGGTGCAGGGCTTCACCGACGACAACGAACACAGCTACCTGAGCGACGCCCAGTACCTGGCGGCCATAGAGGCTTTGCTGAAGTGGATCGACAGCGGCGAGAAACCCGATGCTGCGGTGTTGGCACAGCGTTGCACGAAGCTCGATGCGCGGTTCGAGCCCGCCACCGGCTGCCGTTTTGTGCCCGGCTACCGGCCGCCCAGCCTGGCGAGCCGCGTGCCGACGCGTTGATGTTCAGGCGGGGGCGATGGCCTTGCGTCGAGCCTTCCAGGCCCCGAAGATCACCAGCACGCCCGGCAACAGAATGGCACCCCAGATGATCTTGTCGAGGTGTTCCTTGACCCAGGGGATGTTGCCGAACAGGTAACCCGCCGTCGTCACACCACCCACCCACAGAATGGCGCCGCTCACGTCATAAAACGTGAACTTGCTGCGCGTCATTTGTGCCACCCCGGCCACGAAGGGCGCGAAGGTGCGCAAGAACGGCATGAATCGCGCCGCAATGATGGTGATGCCGCCGTACTTTTCGTAGAACGTGTGGGCCTGCTCGAAAGCCTTCTTGTTGAAGAAGCGCGAGTTCTCCCACTTGAAGACACGTGGCCCGAAGTAGCGGCCGATCGCATAGTTGCTCTGGTTGCCCAGAATGGCCGCTGCAATCAGCAGGCCGATTGACACCGGCAGGCTCATCAGGCCTGCGCCACACAGTGCGCCCACCACGAACAGCAACGAGTCACCCGGCAGGAAGGGCATGACGACCACGCCCGTTTCTACAAAGATGATCAGGAACAGCAGCGCATAGACCCAGGCACCGTAGGTTTGCACAAAGGTCGCGAGGTGCACGTCTACGTGCAAGATGAAGTCGAGCAGAAAGGCGAGGATGTCCATGCGGCGGCATTATCGTGGCGACGGATGACGAAGGGACGAGGCAGCATTCTTACAATGCCCCGATGAACGCCGTTCCGAAGCCCGCTGCCCGCCGCCCCATCCGCGAGCTGCCTGACGAGCTGATCAGCCAGATCGCCGCAGGCGAGGTGGTGGAGCGGCCCGCCTCGGTGGTGCGCGAGCTGCTCGACAACGCGCTCGACGCGGGCGCCACCG
>JACMKW010000228.1 GCA_014379885.1 Rhizobacter sp. | reverse complement strand
GCATTGGCGCCGACGTGAGCGAGGCGCAATGGCGCGCCGTGCTGCGCCAGCTGATCGCACTCGGCCACCTGCGCACCGAGGGTGAATACAACACGCTGGAGCTCACACCGAGTGCGCGCGAGGTGCTGCGCGGTGACATCCAGATGCTGTTGCGCGTGCAGAGCGACACACCCAAGCGCAGCAAGGCCGGCAAGACCGGCAAGGTCACTCGCGGCAAGGACAAACCACCGCCCATCGCACTCGACGAGCAAGGCACCGAGCGTTTCACCGCGCTCAAGGCCTGGCGCGCCGAGGTGGCCAAGGAGCATGGCCTGCCGGCGTATGTGATCTTCCACGACGCCACCCTCGCCGAGATGGCGCGCATGAAACCCTCGTCGCTCGACGAGATGTCCAGCATCAGCGGGGTGGGCGCGAAAAAGCTCGAAGCCTACGGGCGCGAGATCCTGCGGGTGCTGGCGCTGGCCTGAGCAGCGTCACGCGGCCCGACGGCTGCAGGGGCACGGCCGCATCGAACACTGACGCTGAACGGCAGCTCCACGATCTCGCAGTCGCTCAGGCGGCGAAGCTGCGGTAGGTCGACATCAACCGCGCGTAGGCCGACATCACACGCTCGAAGCACTTGGGGTCGCGCTTGACGTGGGCGTCGTACATGAAGCCAGTGAGCAGCGAGAAAATCTCGAACACCAGTTGCTCGGGGTCGGTGTCGGGCCGCAAGTGGCCCCGATCGACCGCCTGCTTGGCGGTGCGCTCCAAGGTCTGGCGCCACAACATCATGCCGTTGACGAGCCGCGTGCGCAGCGCATCGGGGTGGGCGTCGGGGTCGTTGTCGAAGGTATTGACGGCGTAGTGCGAGGCGATCAGCGCCGTCAGCTCATTGCCGTGGTGCACCCAGCGGTGAACGATGGCGTTGAGCCGGGGTAAACCCGTCGGCTCTGAGAGCGTGGGCATGAAGATGGTGAGCGCAAAAATACGCTCGTATTCGTCGAGTACCAGGATTTGCAAACTCTCCAGCGAGCCCACGCGCACAAACACGCCGCTTTTGCTGATGCCCAATTTTTGGGCAATCGAGTTGAGCGTCAGGTTTTGCAGGCCCTGGTGAACTGCGATATCCATACCCGCCGCAACAATTGCCGCGAGCGTCTGCTCACTCTTTTCACGCTTCCGAACCATCCCTGTGCTCGCTGTTCATATCAATTTATGGCCAGAAGTATACGGACGGGCGTGCAGCCAATTCCCCAAGAACTACGCAGAGCGTGTGCTGTCAAGTAGTGCCGTGCGTTATGCACAGACTTGTGAGGCCAAGGTGCAACAGTCGCTTCAGTAAAGGCCGGCCGGTTCGAAAAGACAAGTAAGCACTTGTCTACGGGGAACCGACATGTCCCGCCTGATCCGCACCGCTCTTCTTGCTTTCGCCGCCTTCGGGGGGGCACCGTGCGCCATGGCCGGCACGATTGGCTTGCACGTCGCCAGCCACCACATGCCGGCCAAGACCTACAACAACTCCAACCCCGGCATCTACTACCGGCATGAAGAGGGCTGGACAGCTGGCGTGTACCGCAACTCCTTGCGCAAGAACAGCGTCTACGCCGGCTACACCTGGAAATTCGGCATTCTGGACGTGACCACCGCGGGCGTGACGGGCTACTTCAACAAGGTACAGCCGCTTTTGGTGCCCTCGGTGTCGCTCTTCACCTACCAAGGCATCACGCCACGGATCGCCTACATCCCACGGGTGGAAAAGAAGATCGGCTCGCACGTGGTGCACTTGATGGTCGAGTTCTGAGCCGGCACGGCACCAGGCCACGTCAACCCCGCTTCAGGCGCGCGAGCTCCTCGCCCACCAGGCGCACGACCAACCGGTCCAGCGTCTGCACTGAATACTGCTTCACGTCGTGCACGGTCTGCGTGCCCGGGCCGCTGCCGGGGTTGGCCGCATCGCGGTAGGTGAGAAACACGAAACGCCCCGCGGTGTACTGCGCCATCTGGCGGTAGATGTATTCACCCACCGGGTCGAGCCCGCTCGCGCCTACGGCAAACAATTTGATGCCCTTGGCAAGGGCGGCCTGCATGTCGCGGTCGTATTGCGGGCCGCTGTAGTCGAGGTGCGGCGGTGCATCGGCCACCAGCACCACCATGCGCGCGGCCTGATTGCGCCAGCTCAGACCATGCACCACTTCATGCAGGGCTTCGTTCAAGGCTTCGGGCGTGTCGCCGCCGCCGTGGGCTTGCACGTTGGCGAGTTGCTGCTGGAAGGCACCCAGGTCGTCGGTGAAATCATGCGTGCGGGTGATGTAGGCATCGCCCCGGTCGCGGTAGGCCACCAGGCCGTAGCAGATGTCGGGCTGGCCGGGCAGTTGGGCGATCTGCTGCGCCATGGCGCGCATCGAGTTCTTGAGCTTGGCAATTTCGTCGCCCATCGAACCGGTGGCGTCGATCAGGAACACCAGGTCCAGGCGCACCGGTGCGCTGGTCACCGTGCCAAGGCGCACTTGCAGCGCTTGCGATTGGCCGCGCAGCAGCATCGCGCGGCTTTGCATGCCGCCCTTGCGCACCGCCACGCCCAGCGTGCGCTCGCTGCCCAGATCGGGTGACATGAACGCGCGCGGGTGGATCCACACCCGGCCGGCCGTGTCGGTGCGGGCCCACATCAGCGGCTGGGCGACGCCGGGGCGCTGCACCGCCACCTCGGCG
>JACMKW010000227.1 GCA_014379885.1 Rhizobacter sp. | reverse complement strand
CAGGTGGCGCGGGCCCAGTTCGGCCACCCGGTCATAGCGCGACGAACTGGGGAAGCGCGGGAAGCCACCTGCCGCGCTGCCCTGGGCGGCCGCCAGCAGGCCCATCACCGTGTCGCACATGGCACGGGGCGCCTGGCCCTTGGTGACATAGCCCACGGCGCCGAGTGCGCGCACCTGGCCGATCACAAATTCATCTTGAGTGCCGCTGATGACGGCCACACGCGCCTGCGGAAAGGCTTGAAGAAATTGCTTCAGCCCCTGCAGGCCCTTGCAATCGGGCATGTTCAGGTCGAGCAGCACGAGCGCGATGTCGGGCTCGCTGCGGTAGAGCGTGATGGCGTCGTGCAGCGTGCTGGCTTCGAGCAGCTGCAGGTTGGCGTTTTCAACGGCGCCGAGGCTGGTCACGATGCCCAGGCGCACCAGGGCATGGTCATCAACGATCAGGAGTTTGGACATCATGCGTGCGGTTTCATCAGCGAGCGGGTTTCGCGGTGCCACGGAGGCACCGAGGGAAGCTGTCGCGTAGGGCAACATCTGGCTCATGGGAATGCCTCTTGACGATGTGTGAATGCATCAACTCGTGCAAGCAAGGTGCGTGCTGCTTCTGCAAGGCGCTATTGTTGATTCAAACAGGCAGCGCAGAAATCCCTAAGTGCATGGATGCGGGTACACCCTGAGGTTTGCTGGGTTGAGCGTCGCAAGGCACCAACGCACGCCAGCGTTACGAGAAGTCGTCATCAACTAGAAACGAAAGGGGAGACATGAGCTGGATCGGGCTGGTCGTAGCGGCCATTTGTGCTGCGTTGGCAGGAGTGATCACCACCGTGGCACTGCGCCACCGCACCGAGGAGAAACTGCATTACGTCGGCATGTGGGTGGTCGTGGCGGGGGTGCTTTTCGGGGGCGCCAACCATGTCATAACGCCGGCGTTGCAAGTCCGTTATGACGTGAGCCGCATCGACGCATCGCTGTCGAGCAACGCCGCTTTCTCGGCGATCAAGAAACACGACCCGCTGACCTATGGCCGCATCACGGCCGAGCTGCGCGATGGGCTCTTGAGTGGGCGCAGCAAGGCGGACCTCATCGAAATGTTGCGCAACGAGGTGAGCACCCTGGTGCAGCAGCGGCTGCCGCGTGCGTCAGACGAAGCGGCCACCGAGTACATGCGTGTGATGGTGCAAGAGATGGGTGAACTGCGGCGGCATGGCGGCGAGCTCTGCTACCGGTTCTTGTTCGCGCAGCCTGGGCAAGGGGTGGATCTCACCCGCTACGTGTCGGCCAACACGATGGAGGCCGACTCCGCGGCACTGAGCCAGGTGGTGCGCAGTTCGACGGTGTCGCCGCAACCCGTGCCCGTGAAATCGGAGGTCGAGTCACGCCTGCAGCCGGTGGTGGCGTTGCTGGCCGCCCGTTACGGCCCTGACCTGGCCTTGCTGCAGCAACCCCGTGCCCCCGGCATCGACCGCGACAAGCTGTGCGCCATCAACATCGACATGTACACCGTCATCTTGCAGTTGCCCATGGCCGACAGCGGCAAGCTCATCCGCTACCTGATGGGCGGCCAGAGCTGAGGCTTGGGCCGGCGCGGCCTTTCGGCCTGGTACAAACCCTAGGAGCCTGTCGGGCTTTTCAGAGGCGAAGCGATTCGAGACAAATGCGGCAATGCAATCTGGACAGCTTCGCGACGAGCCGCTTTGTATCCGTAGACCGAGACACGGCCGACCTGTTGCCACCGTCGGTGGACGAGTGGCTGGCGAGTGACCACCTGGCGCGCTTTGTTGTCGAAGTGATCGACCGACTCGATCTAGGCCAACGTGGTCGCGTGTGCGCAGACGGGGATCGAGCCGCTGCTGGCGATCAAGCGAGAGTCGCATCACGAACCACTGATGGAGCGATTTGCACCCGACCCCGACGCCCCGCAGACGACCGATCCGGTGGCCAAGATGATTCACCGGCTGTCCACGCAGGGCGGCAAGGCGCTGTACAAACTTCGCAAACAGACGGTCGAGCCGGTCCTCGGCATCATTAAGCAGGTGATGGGCTGGCGTCAGATGAGCATGCGCGGGCTGGACAAGGCCCAAGGTGAGTGGAACCTCGTCACCATGGCCTTGAACATCAAGCGCATGCAGGTCTTGCGAGCGGCGTGAGGGGGAAAGTGCTCACCGATCACGCTGGAACCGAGCCTCCAGGCGGACCAATGAGCCCTCACGGCGCATCGGGCCCGCGTCGTAGCCCAGTCGCTCATCGTTGCCCTGCGGAAGAGAGCGCGGCGGTCGGCTTTTATGGCGTTTGCGTTCCGGCAAGCGCTGGCGCCAGGCGGCAGCCGCACTCGCCATCACGACGCGGCCGACCGGACTGCGTTGCGAGCGTTCAAGGAGCGGCAGGCACTGGGGCTGGCTTCGCGCTTGTCGGCGCGTCGGGCTTGCCCGCCGTCGCTG
>JACMKW010000226.1 GCA_014379885.1 Rhizobacter sp. | reverse complement strand
GAGTTCTTCCTGCCCCGGGTGCATGCGGATCGACTCTGCCAGGTAGCGATAGCTTGAATCGTCGCCGGCGACCATGGCGCCCAGCCTGGGCAGCACGTTGAAGGAATACCAGTCGTAGGCTTTTTCCAGCGGCGCCGCGACCTTCGAGAACTCCAACACCAGCAGCCGCCCACCGGGGCGCAGCACACGGCACATTTCGGCCAGTGCCTTGTCTTTGTGGGTCATGTTGCGCAGGCCGAAGGCCACGCTCACGAGGTCGAAACCGTTGCTGGCAAAAGGCAGTGATTCGGCGTCGCAGATCATGGTGGGCAAGGCCAGCCCTTCGTCGAGCAGGCGCTCGCGGCCCTGGCGCAGCATGGCTTCATTGATGTCGGTGTGCACCACAGTGCCACGCGGGCCAACCTTCTTGGCAAAGGCGCGTGCCAGGTCGCCGGTGCCACCAGCGATGTCAAGCACCTTGTCGCCTTCGCGCAGGGCGGCCACCGCCACGGTGTAGGCCTTCCAGGCGCGGTGCAGACCCATGGACATGAGGTCGTTCATCACGTCGTAGCGCGATGCAACCGAGTCGAACACGCCGCGCACACGCTTGGCTTTTTCTGCTTCGTCGACGGTCTGAAAACCAAAATGGGTGCCGCTCATGGTCTGTGCAACCTTCTGTTCAATGGTGGTGCCCGCAGGCGGAGGCCGAGGGCGTGGCCATGGGCTCATCGCGGCTCGCGCCGGCCTGCTTCAGCCGCGCCTCGTACTGCCGCCACAAGTCAGCCTCTTGCGAGCCCAGGAAGTAGAGGTAGTCCCAGGAAAAGATGCCGGTGTTGTGGCCGTCCGAGAAAGTTGGTTGCACGGCGTAATTGCCGACCGCCTCCAGCGAGATCACATCGACCAGACGCTTGCCGGTCTGCAGAACTTCTTGGCCAGGCCCGTGGCCCTTGACCTCGGCCGAGGGTGAGTACACCCGCATCAGCTCGAACGGGATGCGGAACTCGCGCCCGTCGGCAAACCCCACCTCCAGCACGCGCGATTGCTGATGCACGGTGATCGCGGTCGGCTGGGGAGTTTGCGGGCTGAGTCCGGTCATGGCTGGCGGCGAGTGAATGGGTCAGTGTAGCGACGGTCTGAATGCGTCTATGCTGCGGCACCACTCATATATCAATTACTAGGGGAGAGAGGGATGAGCACATTGAAACTGACTCAGAACAAGCACGACTTCAGCGCGATCCACACCGCCATGGGGCGTTACGTCGACAACAACATCCTCGCGGGGGTGTCGTGCGCGGTGCTGTCAGGCCGCGATCTGCTCGACGTACATTGTGTCGGCCTGGCCGACAAGGAAGCCGGCACGCCCTTGCGTGAAGACACCCTCTTTCGCGCCTTCTCCAACACCAAGCTCATCACCACCTGCGCCGCGCTGCTGCTGATGGAAGAGGGTCGCTTTGAATTGGACGACCCGATCGAGCGCTTCATCCCCGAGCTGGGAAAGCGCCAGGTGCTGCGTGAAGGTGCCACCCGGATTGACGACACAGAGCCCGCCAAAAGCTCCATCACCATTCGCCAGTTGCTCAGCCACAGCTCGGGCCTGAGCTACGGGATGCTCGACCCGGGCACCTTGCTCTTCACGGCGTATTCAGAGCGCAAGGTGCTGTCACCACTGTTGACGCTGGCCCAGATGATGGAGGCCTTGTCGACGCTGCCCTTGGCCAGCCAGCCTGGCACACGCTGGGAGTATTCGGTGTCCAGTGACGTGCTGGCCCGCTTGATAGAGGTCGTGAGTGGTCAACGCTTCGACGAGTTTCTTCAATCACGAATCCTCGGCCCGCTGGGCATGGTCGACACCCGGTTTGTGGTACCGGCGCACGACCTGCCCCGCCTGGCCGGCATGTACGCCGGTGCCGAACCGGCCAACCCGCTGGCACCCGGTCTCAAGCGCTCAACCGACTGGCCTTACCCCGGCGCGTTCACGACGCCCGTGCCCAGCCTCTCGGGCGGTGGTGGCCTGTCGTCAAGCCTGGGCGACATGGTGACGCTGCTACGCAGCCTGTTGCCGGGCGGCAAGACCTTGCTCAAGCCCGAGACGATTGCGCTGATGATGAGCAATCAACTGGCTGAAGGCGTGACCATCCGCTTTCCGACCGTGGGCCCGGTGCCTGGCAAGGTGTTCGGGCTGGGTGGCGCCATCACCGTCACGCCCGGCCGCTTCGATCCGCCGGGTTCGGTCGGCGAATTCGAATGGGGTGGCATTGGCGGCACCCATTGGTGGATCTCGCCGAGGCACAACATCGCAGGCATCGCAATGACGCAGCGGCAGTTCGGTTTCTGGCACCCGTTCTCGTTCGAGTTCAAGCGCTTGGCTTACCAGGCGCTGGGGCACTGAGCTCAGGCCGCGCTGAGCGCGGCCTGCACGGCGGCGTCGAGCTCGACCAGTCCACAGGCAAGCCGGCTCACCGGCGCGGGCAACACCTCGCGCTGGCGTGTGCCCCAGATCGGCTGCGGGAAGTGGCTGTCCCAATCAAAACGCGCGATCACGTGCCAGTGCAGGTGCGGCACCATGTTGCCGAAGGCGGCGAGGTTGATCTTGGTTGGCTTCAGGCGATCGATCAGCACCCACTCCACCACGCTCACGAGCTGCATGCAGCGGTCTCGCCGCGGCTGCGACAGATCAGAGAACTCGGCCACGTGATGGTGGTGGATCACGCGGTAGAAGGCGGGGAAGT
>JACMKW010000225.1 GCA_014379885.1 Rhizobacter sp. | reverse complement strand
ACGCGCCATCGCCGAGCTGCTGCTCGCGCGCGGCAACCAGCCCGGCGAGCGCGAGCTGCAGGAGAACGAGTCGATGCTGCGCGCCCGCGTCACGCAGCTCTGGCAGACGCGCATGCTGCGCACCTCGCGCCTGACCGTCAGCGACGAGATCGAAAACGCGCTCAGCTACTACCACGCGACCTTCCTGCGCCAGATCCCGCGCATGTACCGCGAGCTCGAAGAAGCCCTGCCCGGCCACCCCATTGCGCCCTTCTTTCGCATGGGCAACTGGATCGGTGGTGACCGCGACGGCAACCCCAACGTGAGCGCCGCCACCTTGCAAATGGCGCTGCGCCGGCAAGCTGAGACCGTGTTGCGCTTCTACCTGACCGAAGTGCACGAGCTGGGCGCCGAGCTGTCGATCTCGGCCATGCTGTCACCGGTCACACCCGCGATGCAGGCTTTGGCCGAAACCTCGCCAGACCATGGCGCGCACCGTGTTGACGAACCCTACCGCCGCGCCTTGATCGGCATGTATGCGCGGCTCGCTGCCACCCTGCACCAGCTCACCGGCACCGAAGCGCTGCGCCACGCCGTGGCCCCTCAAGCGCCGTATGCGAAGAGCGATGAGTTCCTGGCTGATCTGACGGTGATCGAAGCGTCGCTGCATTCGCACCACGCCCAGGCCTTGATCGCTCCACGCCTGCGCCCGCTGATGCGTGCAGTGCAGGTGTTCGGTTTTCACCTCGCCACGGTGGACTTGCGCCAGAGCTCCGACAAGCACGAAGCCGTGGTGGCCGAGCTGCTGGAGGTGGCGCGCATCGAAGCCGACTACAGCGCATTGAATGAAGACGCACGCCGCGCCCTGTTGCTGCGCCTGCTCAACGATGCACGCCCGCTGCGTGTGCATGCCGCGGCCTACTCCGAGCACGCGCAGAGCGAGCTCGCCATCTTCGAGGCCGCATTGCTGATGCTGCAGGCCTACGGACGTGAATCGCTGCGCCACTACATCATTTCGCACACCGAAGAGGTGAGCGACTTGCTCGAAGTGCTACTGCTGCAAAAAGAAGTGGGCCTGATGCGCGGCACGCTGGACGATGGCGCCGTGTGCGACCTGATCGTCTCACCGTTGTTCGAGACCATTGGCGACCTGCGCAACGCCGGCCCCATCATGCGGGCCTACTACGCCCTGCCCGGCATCGCCGGCATGATCAAACGCTCTCGCGTGGGTGAATACGGCGAACAAGACATCATGCTGGGCTACAGCGACAGCAACAAGGACGGCGGCTTCTTCACCAGCAACTGGGAGCTGTACCGCGCCGAGATCGCACTGGTGGAGTTGTTCACTCCGCTGCGCGCCAACGACGGCATCGTGCTGCGCCTGTTCCATGGCCGTGGCGGCACAGTGGGCCGCGGCGGTGGCCCGAGCTTCCAGGCCATCCTGGCGCAGCCACCCGGCACGGTGAACGGGCAAATCCGCCTCACCGAACAGGGCGAGGTGATTGCTTCCAAATATGCCCACCCCGAGATCGGTCGGCGCAACCTCGAAACGCTCGTCGCCGCTACCTAGGAGGCCACACTGCTGCACCCGACCAAGAGCGCGCCCAAGGCTTTTCTCGACGCCGCCGATGCCATCAGCACCGCCAGCATGGCGGCCTACCGCAAGCTGGTGTACGAAACACCGGGCTTCACCGACTACTTCTTTGCCGCCACACCGATCCGCGAGATTGCCGAACTGAACATCGGCTCGCGCCCCGCTTCGCGAAAGGCCACCCGCGCCATCGAAGACCTGCGCGCCATTCCCTGGGGTTTCAGCTGGGGCCAATGCCGCGTGGCATTGCCGGGTTGGTGCGGCTTCGGCTCGGCCATCGAGCACTACCTGGGCAGCGTGCCCAAGGAACGCAAGGAGCGCCTGGCGCTGCTTCAACGCATGCACAAGCAGTGGCCCTTCTTTCGCACGCTGCTGTCGAACCTCGACATGGTGCTGGCCAAGAGCGACCTGGGCATCGCGGCGCGATATGTGGAGCTGGTAGAAGACAAGCGCCTGGGCAAGCGCATCTTCGCGGCGATCCAGGCCGAGTGGCATGCCACGTCAGACGCGCTCAGCCTGATCACCGGTGAGAAGAAGCGCCTGGCCTCCAATCCGTCGCTCGCACGCTCTATCGAACACCGCTTCCCGTACCTCGACCCGCTCAACCACTTGCAGGTGGAGTTGATGCGGCGTTACCGGCAGCAACGCGAGGGCGACCCGGCCAACGAGCGTGTGCAACGCGGCATCCACATCTCGATCAACGGCGTGGCGGCGGGCTTGCGGAATACCGGTTAGCGCTTTGCGTGGTGCAGCAGTTGCGCCACCACCGCCACCGCTATCACCTCGGGGGCCTTGCCGGTGATGCCGGGCAGGCCGATGGGGCAGGTGATGCGGTCGATCAACGCCGCGGGAATGCCGCGCTCCTGAAAGCGGCGGATGAATTTCTGCTTCTTGGTGTGCGAGCCGATCAGGCCCAGGAAGCCGAAGTCGCCGCGCCGCAGAATGTTTTCGGTGATGCGCAGGTCCAAGTCATGCTCGTGCGTCAGCACCAGATAAAACGCACCGGGCGGCGCATGGCGCACCTCGCCCTCCACCCCATCCCCCAACACACGGCGGATGTGCGCTGGCCAGGCCGCTTCACCCAGCGTGGTGGGAAATTCTTCTTCGCGCTCGTCAACCCACGCCACCTTCACCGGCAGCGTCGCCAACAGCCTTGCAATGGCCCGGCCCACATGGCCGGCGCCATACAACTGCAGGTTAAACAAGGTCGCAACGACAGGCCACGCAGACACGTGGTGCTCTTGCAGCAGCTCCAAACGCAAGGTGACCGCACCGCCGCAACATTGCCCCAGTGCCGGGCCCAAGGGCAGGTGCAAGGAACGAATGGCGTTGTCACCGATGGCCAGCATCTCGCGCGCCAGCGCCATGGCCTTCAACTCCAGATGCCCGCCCCCGATGGTGCCCGCCGCTTGGCGCAACGACACCAGCATGCGGGTGCCAGGCCCGCGCGGCACCGAACCCTGCGCCTCGCTCACCTCGACCAGCACCGCGGCCTCATCTGCGGCCAGCCAGTCACTAGCAATCTTGCTCAGCGGCATGCTGGCCTCAACCGCCTTGCACGGCGGTGATGGCACGCAGAATCGCCTCGCTGGTGGCCGGGGCCGACAGCGGCGGGTCGGTTCGGTGCCCGTCCACCGACGAGACGGCATCGCGGATCGCGAAGAACACCGAGAACGGCAGCAGCAGCGGCGGCTCCCCCACCGCCTTGGAGCGGTGGATGCTGTCTTCGACGTTGGCGTTGTCATACAGGCGCACGCGGAAGTCCTCGGGGCAGTCGGATACGCCCGGGATCTTGTAGGTCGACGGTGCATGGGTCATCAGCTTGCCGCCGGCGTTCCACCACAATTCTTCGGTCGTGAGCCAGCCCATGCCCTGGATGAAGGCGCCTTCGACCTGGCCGATGTCGATCGCCGGATTGAGCGAGCGCCCGGCGTCGTACAAGGCGTCGGCGCGCAGCAGTTTCCATTCGCCGGTGAGCGTGTCGACCACGACTTCGGCCACCGCCGCGCCATAGGCGTAGTAGGAGAATGGATGGCCATTCATGGTT
>JACMKW010000224.1 GCA_014379885.1 Rhizobacter sp. | reverse complement strand
GTCGACCCACAGCGTGCGCAAGCGCTCCTTGCTGGGCCCGCCGATGGCAACTTGCTGGATGCCCAGCACCTTGAAGGGACGCTGCGTGTTCAGTGACGTGTTCATTGGAATTCGATGATGACTTGATCGACCGACAAACTTTCGCCTTTGCTGGCAGACACCTTGGCCACCACACCATCTTGGGTCGCGAGCAAGATGTTCTCCATCTTCATGGCCTCGATGACCGCCAGCTTCTCGCCGGCCAACACCTTCTGCCCCGGCGTTACCGCCACGTCGACCAGCAGCCCCGGCATCGGCGACAGCAAGAACTTCGACAGATCGGGCGGTGCCTTGAAAGGCATCAGTGCGTTGAGTTGCGCCGCACGCGGCGTGAGCACCTTGGCGTCGATCTGGGTGCCGTTGTGAGACACGCGATAAGACAGGCCGATGCGCTCGATCTGCGCGCAGAAAGGCTCGCCATCCAATGAGCCACGTATCACGATGTCGCGCAGCGACGACTGGAACGCGATGCGGTAGGTCTTGTCACCCACGCCCACATCGAACCCGCTGCCTTGCGGCACCACGCTCACCGGCAACGGTTCGAAGCGCCCCTCGCCCAAGTCGGTGACCGCGACAAAGTCGCTGCCGACCTCGAACTCGTGGCCCGGCATCTGCCCGCTGATGCGCGTGGCCCGCTCCAGGTGCTTGCGGTTGGCCACGGCGGCGAGCACCCGAAGAAAGGCCGGGTCGTCATGAAGCACCGCTTCGGCGCTGAAGCCCTTGCCGTAGTGCTCGGCGATGAACCCGGTGTTGAAGTCACCCGCCACGAACTTCGGGTGAGCGAGCAGCGCCGCCTGGAAAGGGATGTTGGAGCTGATGCCGCGAATGGCAAAAGCGTTGAGCGCCGCACGCATCTTGCGGATGGCGTCGAGCCTGTCTTTGCCGTGCACGATCAGCTTGGCGATCATCGAGTCGTAATACATCGGGATCTCGCCACCTTCGTAGACGCCGGTGTCCACACGCACGCCGTCTACCTCGGGCGGTGGTGCGTACTTCACCAGGCGGCCGGTGGACGGCAGGAAGTTGCGGAACGGGTCTTCCGCATTGATGCGGCACTCCATGGCCCAGCCTTCGCGCTTGATCTCGTCTTGCTTGAACGGCAACTTTTCGCCGGCCGCCACACGGATCATCAACTCCACGAGGTCGAGCCCGGTGATGCATTCGGTGACCGGGTGCTCCACCTGCAGGCGGGTGTTCATCTCCAGGAAGTAGAAGCGCTTGTCCTTGCCGACCACAAACTCCACCGTGCCGGCGGATTGGTAGTTGACGGCCTTCGCCAGCGCCACCGCTTGTTCGCCCATCGCCTTGCGTGTCTTTTCATCGAGGAATGGGCTGGGTGCCTCTTCGATGACCTTCTGGTGGCGGCGTTGAATGGAGCACTCGCGCTCGTGCAAGTACACCGTGTTGCCGTGCGCATCGCCCAACACCTGGATCTCGATGTGGCGCGGCTCTTCGACAAACTTCTCGATGAACACACGGTCATCGCCAAAGCTGTTGCGCGCCTCGTTCTGGCACGCAGTGAAACCTTCGAAGGTTTCCTTGTCATTGAAGGCCACGCGCAGCCCCTTGCCGCCGCCGCCGGCCGAGGCCTTGATCAT
>JACMKW010000223.1 GCA_014379885.1 Rhizobacter sp. | reverse complement strand
GGCCAGCACGATGGCGTAGCTGGCGATGAGGCCGAAGTCCCAGAAGAGGGCCCACCGCGGCGCGCGGAAATCACCGCCGAACGCGCGCCAGTGGTTTTCGAGCGCGGTACCCACGGATTGCGGCCATGCGCTGGGCGAACCAATGTGCAAGAGCCATTCGACGGCACCGGCGAGATGCCAGCGCTGGAAGGCCAGCGTGGCGTCCCACGCGAGGCCTGGCGCTGTTGGATCGATGCCATCGGGCTGCGCGAGCATGTGCGCATGCAGCAGCCAGAACACCGGCATCCCCAAGAGCGCCCACCAGAACAATTTGCCGGGCTTGGCGCTGGCCCAAACGCTGTTGGGCTGCTGGCCGGCAAGCGCTGCGACCGATGCGTCGCCTTGCGGATCGGGCAATGGCTTGGTCTCGCCGCTGTCCATCACCACCCGCGTGGTGTCGCGCACCGCCATGCCGCCAACGGCCCAGACGGGACTGCTGCAGAGTTCGCTGTGCGCACAAGCCGAATTGCGGTTCAACGCCGGCGCGTGTGGTTGCGGCAGGGCCTGGGCAACGAGTGCCGGCGAGTTCAATGTCTGCGCGGCCCTGTTCTGCAAGCGCAGTCCGCAGCGCACCGCTTCGCTCACCAGCCAGCTGAACGCAATGTCGCTTTGATGGCAGCGAGTGTTTTCGTATCCGCCGCCAACGTCGCAATGCGATCCAGGAAACCAGCGCTGCTCGACGCTGCCCGTCTTGTGCGAAGCGGTGGTGAAGGGGCCGTCGGGCTCGGCGTACAGGCGCGGTTTGAACTGGGCCCGGTGCTCGTCCAGAGCCAAGGCCTGACGAACGTGCACGAAGCGTTTGTTCTTCAAGGTGGGCAATGCGGTGATCTTCAGCGCCACCGGGCCCAGGCCAACCGCGGCCACCGTGTCCCAGACACCGACGAAGTGAATGTCGACCGCGGGACGGTCGACACACTGGCGGCGAATCTGCTGCGCCACCGAGTGAACCGTTTTCTGGTTTTCTTCTCCGGTCCGGTCGGAGAAGTACACGTTCAATAGCGTCGGCAGCATGCCCTCGAATTGCGGCGCCATCAGGCCGAACTGGTTGACCAGGCCGGCCACGCTGCGCGCAGTGAAGGCACCGCGCGAAAAGCCCAACACGTACAGCTCGTCACCCGGCTGGTAATGCCGCATCAGGAAGAGGTACGACTCGACCATGTTTTCGAACACGCCACGGCCGAGCGCCAGCCCGCGAACCCGGTCACCCCAACGGCGGATGCGGTCCCAGGTGGTGGCGCCGGGCAGGGTCTGGGCGTTACCGACTCCGGGGTCGTAAAACACCAGGCGCCGGCTGTCCGGGTGGGCGGCCAACAGCTCGGCCAGCTTGACGACGTTGGTGTCCTTGAAGCCGCCGGTCAGGTTGTTGTTGGTGCCGTCGCACAACACAACGATCTGCCGCGGTAGCGGCGGCGACAGGCCTGCTGAACTCATGTCCGGACCCTTTGGAAAAACGCCTTCGCTTGCATAGGGCGGCGATTGAACAGAACAACGGCGCGGGGCACTACCTTAATGCTGAGGATGCCGCGTGGCGACCGGCCCGTGGCCCTTTGCAGCGCGTTCAATTTGCCAACGCTGCTGACACCACGGTGTCAGGAGCGCCCAAGCAAACTCAATGTCCCTGAGTTTCTTGAAAGATGAACCCCCATGCCACACACCGTCGTCAACCCACAAGGGCTGCACAACCCGATCCCATTCGGGTATAGCCACACCGCCTGCATCCCGGCTGGCTCGGAACTGGTGCTCGTCTCTGGGCAATACGGGTCGAAAGTCGACGGTGCAGTGGTCTCGCCCAACTTCGCCGATCAGGTGCAGCAGGCGTTCCACAACCTGGCTGTCGCCCTGGCCGCACATGGGCTCGGCCTGGGCCATGTGGTGCAGCTCAGGACCTACGTGGTCAACCCCGACTTCGACAAGCTCGGGATCATCGGCCGGGCCGTGCATGCGGGTTGTGGCGACAACCTGCCCACGCAAACCCTGGTCGGTGTCGCCAGCCTTGCCATGCCTGACATTCTGTTCGAGGTTGAGGCCGTCGCCGTCAAGCCGTGAAGACCCGCCGCGGGCCGCTTGTCCCTCATCATTGGGCATGCGCCCCGCAGATCGCCTATTTCAGATCGTTCAACTCATTCGCGGCCGCCGGCTGACAACCGCGCGCTGGCTGGCCGAGCGCCTGGGTTTGAGCGAGCGCACCATTTACCGCGATATTGCCCAGCTGCAGGCGCAAGGCGTGCCCATTGAGGGCGAGGCGGGCGTTGGGTACCGGCTCGGGCGCGGGTTCGACCTGCCGCCGTTGATGTTCACGCTTGAAGAAGCACGTGCTTTGGCGTCGGCGGTGCAGCTTGCGCAGCAATGGCTTGATCCCGAGCTTGCGGCTGCAAGCGAAGCCGCGCTGTCGCGTGTGCTCAGCGTGCTGGCCACTGACGTGCGCGAGCGAACGCGGGTCTTGCACTTGGTGGTTGCGCCATCAGGCTTGGGCGATTCGGTTCGCAGCAGCATGCAACTGCTGCGCCGGGCATCACAAACAAGGAACAAGGTTCGGGTCGAATACCGAGACGCCACGGAAATTCGCAGCGAACGGGTTGTGCGCCCATTGGCTTTGTTTTATTGGGGCAAGGTTTGGACCTTGACTGCGTGGTGTGAAGCGCGGAATAACTTTCGCAATTTCCGCCTTGACCGCATTGAGACCTTGACACGGCTTGACGAGCGCTTCGAGCTTGAAAGCGGCAAGACTTTGGATGACTTTCTGGCATTGGAAGAATGCGCGGCTAATTCGAGTTGAGTTCGCGTTAAATCAACTGCATAACGCTTGCTGCGCGAATTAGACCGCCAGCTTGCGGGCGCCTCGGTTCACGGCAACATGCACCTCGCGCTTCGCCCAAGACTGCAGCGGCGCGCCCTGCGGGAAGCCTTACCATCTGGCCAACTCAAGGTCTCCCTGGCGTTTGACTTTTGACAAGGCAGCCTGCGTACTTGAATGGAATGCAGCTGCCGACAACATGATGCCCGCCCACCCCCGCATTCCCGGCCGCCGCTTCCTGCATTCGCCGGGCCCGACGCCGGTGCCCGAGGCTGTGCTCCATGCCATGAGCATGCAGCCCATGGACTTGGGCGACCCGCGCGTTGATGCCGTCATCGGCTCGTGCGAACGGGGGCTGAAGCGGCTGCTGCAGACCGACGAGGCGGACGTCTTCATGTACGCCGCCAATGGCCACGGCGCGTGGGAGGCAGTGATCGAGAACGTGGCCGATATCGGCCACACCGTGCTGGTGCCCGGCACCGGGCACTTTTCCGAGCAGTGGGCCATCCAGACCGAAGCCCTGGGCCGCCACGTGTTGCGTACGCCGTGGCACGAAGGCTGGCCTATCGATGCCGACGCGGTTGAACAGCTGCTGCTCGACGATCGCGAGCACCGCATCAAGGCCGTGTTTGCGGTGCATACCGACACCAGCAGCGGCGTCACGAGCGATCTCATGTCTATCCGCCGTGCGGTGGACAACGCAAAGCACCCGGCGCTGCTGGTGGCCGACGTGGTGGCGTCCCTTGGCGCGGCGCCGTTTGCCATGGATGCGCTGCGTGTCGACGTGGCATTGGGCGCGTCGCAGAAAGGCCTGATGTGCCCGCCGGGTGTGGGCTTCGTCGCTGTCAACGCGCGCGCTTTTGCGCAGGCAGTGGCCAACCCGGCGCCGCGCTTCTACTGGGACTGGGTGCGCCGCAAGAGCGACATCTCGTACCGCAAGTTCTGTGGCACCGCGCCGCAGAATTTGTTGATGGGGCTGGAGGCTGCGCTGGGTCTGATCTTCCACGAAGGGCTGGACCAGGTGCTGGCGCGCCACGCCGCGCTGGCCGGTGCCGTGCATGCGGCGGTCGACGGCTGGGCCACCGGCGGCGCGCTCGGGTTCTTCGCCAAAACAAAGGCCTGCCGTTCAACCAGCGTCACCACGATCACGGTGCCGGCCGGCACCGATGTCGACGCGCTGCGCGAAGTCGCGCGCGAACGATTCCAGGTTGCCATGGCCGGTGCGCTGGGCCCGCTGCAGGGCCGTGGCTTTCGCATTGGGCATTTGGGCGACTGCAACCCGGCCATGATCCTGGGCGCCCTTGGCGGCATTGAAGCCGCGCTGCGGGTGCAGGGCATTCCGGTAGGCCAAGGTGGCACAAGCCGTGCTTTGCAGGCGTTGGCGGGGCTGCACTCCTAAGATCAATACGCCTCTCGCTTCCGCAACTGTCGAGGACCTCACCCATGTTTCGCCGTACTGCGTTGACCGTGTTCGCCTTTGTGGCGCTTGCTTCATTAGCCACCTTGCCGGCCCATGCGCAAACGGCGCTTGACGAGGTGATGGCGAAAAAATCGATTGCCATTGCCATCCCGACTGACTTTCCGCCTTATGGCTATGTCGGCACCGACCTGCAGCCGCAGGGCCTGGATATCGACATGGCGCGGCTCATCGCAGCCAAGCTGGGCGTGGCGGTAGAACTGGTGCCGGTGACCAGC
>JACMKW010000222.1 GCA_014379885.1 Rhizobacter sp. | reverse complement strand
CGGCACCGGGCCGTTCCGCCTGCACGATGCCAGTGACGACGGCAGCAGCCCCATCTTCAACGAGATCGATGCAAGCTACGCCCCTGGCGCCCATTACCAGAGCGCCGGCAACCGGCAGTCGGGAAAAGGGGCAGAAGCATCGGGTGCCACCGCCCTCAAGCATTGCACTGAGTAAAAGTTCGCTGCGAGGCTAGGAGCCTGTGCCGATTTACTTCGGTTTTGTCATGTCGGGCACGTCGCCCTTGGGCATGTCGCCGGCCTTCATGGAGGCCTTGGTCTCGGCCTTCACGTCGGAGCGGGTTTTGCCCCCTTCGCTGACAGCGGGCGCCTTGGGCTTGCCCTTGACCTTTTTTGCCTTGGCTTTGGGTTTGGCGAGGCCTTGATCGGCCGCGTCGGTGGGCAGGTTGCCGGTCTTCACGGCTGCCTTGGTTTCGGCCTTCACTTCGGCGCGGGCTTTCGGGCCCGAGGCGGCGTCTTGCGCCATCACGCCCTGGGTTGCAAGGGCAGCCACGATCGCGGCGAGCAATGCAGTGGTCTTGAATTTCATTGAAATCTCCTTCTGGTGGGTGGACACAAGCCTGTAGGCCTGACTCTGGGCATTCGTTTGCCAGTGAGTCATCAACTCACTTTTGAGCCATTGATTTTGTGGACTGAGTGACCGGCATTAGATTGACATTGCTCAATGTCTGATACGGAGTTGCGATCAATAAGCCAGGATTTCCGTTCGGGCTGACCCGTCGGGCCTTGATGCATCGCAAACCCACTTCGAGCGCACGCCGATAGCCTGCGCCCATGTCTGCATCCATGAACCTCCCTCACGTCCACCCCGAACTGGCAGGCCTGCTGTTGCGCTGTGGTTTGGCGCCGCTCACTCTGGCAGGGCGCACACTGCTGCCTATCGTGCAAGGTGGCATGGGGGTGGGAGTCTCGGCGAACAAGCTGGCGGGCAGTGTTGCGGCGCTGGGCGGTGTGGGCACCATTTCATCGGTCGACCTGCGGCGCCTTCACCCCGACCTGATGGAGCGCACACAAGGCTTGGCTGCTCGCACGGGCCGTGACGATGAAACGCGCGCGACCATCGACGAAGCCAACCTCGAAGCACTGGCACGCGAGATTCACGCCGCCCGCGAGCGCTCGCAAGGGCGCGGCCTGCTGGCCGTCAATGTGATGCGAGCGGTGAGCGAATACGGCCCCTCCGTGAAACGCGCCCTCGAGTGCGGCATCGACGCCGTGGTGGTGGGTGCCGGCCTGCCGCTCGATCTGCCGGATCTGGCGCAAGACCACCCGCATGCGGCCCTGATCCCGATCTTGTCTGATGCGCGTGGTGTGCAGTTGCTGGTGAAGAAATGGGAGCGCAAAAAGCGCCTGCCGGACGCCATCGTGATCGAGCACCCTCGGCTCGCGGGCGGCCACCTCGGTGCCGCCAAGATTGCCGACCTGAACGACCCGCGCTTCGACTTCGAGAACGTGCTGCCGCAAGCGCTCGCGTTTCTGCGCACGGCTGGCATCGAGCGCGAGGTGCCCCTCATCGCTGCCGGTGGCATCCGCAGCCACGCCGACATCGAGCGCCTGCAAGCCCTGGGTGCCGCCGGTGTGCAGCTCGGCACGCCATTTGCCGTCACGCAGGAGTGCGACGCGCACAGCGAATTCAAGCGTGTGCTGGCCGAGGCGCGAGAAGAAGACATGGTCGAGTTCACCAGCGTGGCTGGCCTGCCGGCGCGTGCCGTGGCCACACCCTGGCTGCGTGCCTACCTGAAGATCGAAGACAAGCTGCAGGCCGTGGCACATGCCAAGAAGCGCTGCACCAAGGTCTTCGACTGCCTGGCCCAGTGCGGCCTGCGCGATGGCCTGGTGGGCTGGGGGCAGTTCTGCATCGACAACCAGCTGGGCGCCGCTTTGCGGGGCGAGGTGAAAAAGGGTTTGTTCTTCCGCGGTGTGGGCGCCTTGCCGTTTGGCGACCAGATCCGCAGCGTGCGCGACTTGATGGAGCGCTTGTTGCAGCCGCCCGCGGCGCCAGCCAGCTGAGCGCTTGAAGCGCATCCCCATCCACCCGCTGCCGACCGCGCCGGCTAACGTGAGGTGGCGGGCTCGACACCTGCTGGTGGCGCCCCATCGCCTGGCGTTCTTCGCAGCCGCGCTGATGTTCTCGGCCAGTGGTTTGTGGTGGGGCGGTGTGTTGTTGGCACGTGCGCTTGACCACCCGCTCGCATGGGCGCTGCCTGCGCCGGCCGCACATGCGCTCTGGATGTGCTTCGGCTTCATGCCCTTGTTCATTGCCGGTTTCTGCTTCACCGCCGGCCCCCGGTGGCTGGGTCTGCCCCCCGTCGATGCGCGCGGTCTGCTTGTGCCCGTGGTGGCGTTGCTGCTCAGCTGGGCTGTGGCCGTGCCGGGGTTTCACCTGTCGATGGGGTGGGTGGCGGATGGCCTGGCCCTCGGTGCCGCCGCTTGGACTGTGCTGTGCGTGCGCTTTGTCGGGCTCTTGCGCGTGAGCCATGCGGCCGACAAACAGCACGCCACTCTGGTGGCAGTGGCTTGTGCATGGGGGGCACTCGCGTGGTGGGTGGCGGCGGGTGCGGCGTCCATCAACCACACGCTGCTTCTGCGTTCAGCCACCTCGCTTGCGCTCTGGTGCTTTGTGGCGCCGGTGTTCATGGCGGTGTCGCACCGCATGCTGCCGTTTCTGGACGCCGGCACGCCGCGCTGGCTGGATGCCCGGCAACCGCTCGCCATGGTGTGGGTCGTGTGTGCAAGCCTGTGCCTGCGCGGGGTGATGGCAGTGGCCGAGTTGTGGTGGTGGCCGCTGCCGACCCCGCTGCTGTGGGGCCAGGCGACGTTTGAAGCCGCTGTGGCCACGTTGCTGCTGTGGCTGGCCTTGCGGTGGCGTTTCACGCAGAACCTGCGGTTTCGCCTGCTGGTCATGTTGCATGTCGGCTTTCTGTGGTTGGCCGTGTCGTTCGCGCTGGCGGCGGTGTCGCACGCAGGGGCGGCACTCGGCGTTGCGAACATGGGCTTGGGCCTGGCGCCGCTGCATGCCATGACCATGGGATACCTCGGCACCACCTTGTTCGCCATGGCCACACGGGTGGTCAGCGGGCACAGTGGCCACTCGGTGGCGGCCGACAACCTGGCCTGGGGATTTCACTGGACGCTGCAAGCGGCCGTGCTGTCTCGGGTGGTGGCCGCGATCTGGCCCGCCGCCGCAACGGCGCTCACCTTGTTGGCCGTGTTGGCATGGGGCGTGGCAACTTCGGCCTGGGCCTTGCGCTACGGACGCTGGATCGGTCAGCACACACCACGGCACGGCGCGAGCCGCCCGACCTGATATCAAAAACTTCGCGGCCCAACGCGACGCCTTTTTGCCGCCTTCAGCCTGGCTGAACCTGGTTCAGACGCGCCCTGAGCGCTGCGATTTCATCGAGCAAGTCGAGCGCCAGCGCCACACCGGTGGCATTCACTTCCAGGTCGCGCGCGAGCCGCATGGCCAGGCGTGCGCGGCGCAATGCGCTGCCGGCAAAGCACCAGTCGTGCGGGCCCAGGCCCACCGGCTCGATCACACCTTCGAGCACCCAGATGCTCACTTCGTCCGGCGCCGCGCCGCAGGCCTGGCACAGCTCAAGCAAGGTGAAGCCAGACTCTTCTTCGATCACTTGGCCCGATGCTGCGGGCGGGCGGGCATCGCTCATGGCGGTCATGCTCCAAGGTGCTCACGGGGGTTGAAATCGACGGCGCGCTGCAAGGCGCGATACGCCTCTTGGGCGGCTTCGGTTTGTGCGGGCGGCAAGGCGATCGCCAGCACGGCGTACAGGTCGCCCGCGTGCTTGTCGGGCGATGCCCCCGGGATGCCTTTTCCCTTGAGCCTGAGCTTGCGCCCGGCCGCCGAACCCGCAGGGATGCTCAACGCCACAGCGCCTTCGGGCGTGGGTGCATCGACCTGCGCACCGAGCGCTGCCTCCCAGGGCGCCAGCGGCAGATCGAGGTAGACGTCTCGCCCATCGACGCGAAACACCGGGTCGCTGGTGAACGCAATCTCGAGGTACAGGTCGCCCGCCGGGCCGCCGCCCAGGCCGGGTGCGCCCTGGCCCTGCAAGCGCAGGTGTTGGCCGTCGGCGATGCCCTTGGGAATGTTCACTTCCAGCTGGCGCGACTGCAACACCACCTGGCCATGGGCATCGGCGGTGGGCATGTTCAGGCTGATGCTGCGCGTGGCACCGCGGTAGGCGTCGCGCAGGTCGATGGCCACCTTGGCATGGTGATCCTGCCCCTGCGCTTTCATGTGGCGCGGTTGTGGGCGCGCGCGCCCGCCCTGGCGCCCGAACAAGGCCTCGAAAAATTCTCGGTCGGGCATGCCCTCGGGGCTGCCGGCGCCGCTGAATTCGAAGCCGGTGTTCCAGTCAGGTGGGGGTGAAAACTCCTGGCCGTTCTTGTAGTCGCTGCCCATGCGGTCGTAAGCGGCGCGCTTTTCGACGTCCTTGAGCACCTCGTTGGCTTCGCCCAGCTCTTTGAAACGCACTTCGGCGTCGGGCAGTTTGCTCAGGTCGGGGTGGTACTTGCGAGCGAGCTTGCGATAGGCGTGCTTGATCTCGTCTTGTGTCGCGCTGCGCGGCACCCCAAGCGTCTCGTAGTAGTCCTTGAATTTCATGCTGGGCGGCTCGGTGCAGCGGCGCTGGGTCAGCGCAGGTTCACGGGCTGGCCTTCGCGGTTGAAAGGCACATAGGTGGCAATCTTGCCGGCCTTGATCGACTCGACCATGGTTTGCAGCGGTGCCTCGGCCTGGGCGCTCGTCGGCGCCACGCCCCCCTTGCCCGACAGGCCAGCCACGAACACGATGGCCCAGGCTTGACCGAACTGTTCAGACTCGCTGACCAGCGCTTCGAAGCCTTGCAACTCCTCGGGCGTCTTGTCCGCGCACATCAGCGGCGCGAGCGCGCCGCCCTGGCCTGAGTCGAAGGCGGTGCGCTGCGAGGGCGACGCGTCGCCCGGCAGCTCGGCCCCCGTGAAGACAAACAGCAGGCGCTGGGGCTGCGCTTGTTGCCGTGCGGCGTTCAGCAGGTCGTCGAAGCTGTCAAGGCTCATGATGGGGCTCGGCGTGGTGGGCGGGGCGCCGTTGTGGCGGCGATGCATGGGGCGCAAAAGGCGAGCCTAAGCACATGCCCTGGGCAGGGTCTTGTGCTGCGTCAAGCCAGTCGCTTGCATCACAGTGCACTGATTCATGTCAATGACATCGCGTGCCCTCGCGCCGTACCGTGCGCCACCGAACTCAGGAGCCCCCACCATGCAAGACACAAGAGAAGGCAGAGCCCCCACGCTTGCCAACCTGCCCGCACAAGACATCAGCCACGAAGTGCTGCTGGAAAAGTACGCCAAGGGCGACGAGCGCTCGGCTGAAGCCGTCAACCAGCGTGTGGCCCGCGCGCTGGCCCAGGCCGAGCAGCCCAACCAACGTGCACTGTGGGAAGAGCGCTTCGCACACGCGCTGCGCCACGGTTTTGTGCCGGCAGGGCGCATCCAGTCGGCGGCGGGCACCGAGTTGTCGGCCACGCTGATCAACTGCTTCGTGCAGCCCGTGGGCGACTCCATCGCCCAGAGCGAGGATGGCCACCCCGGCATCTACGTCGCCCTCACTGAAGCGGCTGAAACCATGCGTCGCGGCGGCGGGGTGGGCTACGACTTTTCGCGCATCCGCCCGCGCGGGGCCTGGGTAGGCAGCACGCAGAGCAGCGCGTCGGGCCCGGTGAGCTACATGCGGGTGTTCGACCGCTCCTGTGAAACGGTTGAAAGCGCCGGCGCGCGGCGCGGCGCGCAAATGGGCGTGCTGCGCTGCGACCACCCCGACATTGAAGAATTCATCCACGCCAAGGACGCTGGCGACCTGAAGAACTTCAATCTCTCTGTGGGTGTGACCGATGCCTTCATGGAGGCCGTGCAAGCCGACTCCGAGTTCGCGCTCGTGCACCGCGCCGAGCCGAGTGTGGCGCAAAAAGCCGCGGGTGCCTACCAGGAGGGCGGGCTGTGGGTGTACCGCAAGCCCAGGGCACGTGAGCTGTGGGACCAGATCATGCAGTCGACCTACGACCACGCCGAGCCAGGCGTGCTCTTTCTCGACCACATCAACGCCGACAACAACCTCTCGTACTGCGAGACCATCGCCTGCACCAACCCCTGCGGCGAGCAACCCTTGCCGGCTTACGGCTGCTGCTGCCTCGGCTCGATCAACCTCACGCGCTTCATCACCGACCCGTTCGAGCCGCAAGCGCGTTTCGACGAAGAGGCTTTCGCCAAGGTCGCCAAAGTGGCCACGCGCATGCTCGACAACGTGCTCGACGTGACGGTGTGGCCGCTGCCGCAACAGCAAGAAGAAGCCCGCAACAAGCGGCGCGTGGGCCTGGGCTTTACCGGCCTGGGTGACGCGCTGATCATGCTGAACCTGCGCTACGACACGCCCGAGGCGCGCAGCATGGCGCGGCGCATTTCCGAGCTGATGCGCGACGCCGCCTACGACGCCTCGGTCGAGTTGGCGCAAGAGCGTGGCGCTTTCCCGCTCTTCAACGCCGACCTGTACCTCAGCAGCGGTACCTTCGCGTCGCGCCTGCCGCAGCGCCTGCGCGAGCGCATCCGCACGCACGGGCTGCGCAACTCGCACCTGCTGTCGATCGCGCCCACCGGCACCATCAGCCTGGCTTTTGCCGACAACGCGAGCAATGGCATCGAGCCCGCCTTCAGCTGGAGCTACACCCGCAAGAAGCGCATGCCCGATGGTGGCTTCAAGGAGTACGCGGTCGAAGACCATGCCTGGCGCTTGTACCGCCACCTGAAAGGCGAGCGTGCGCCGCTCACGCCGGCCTTCGTCACCGCACTGGAGATGAGCGCGCTCGACCACGAGGCCATGGTGGCCGCCGTGGCGCCCTGCATCGACACCGCCATCTCCAAGACCGTGAATGTGCCAGTCGACTACCCGTACGCCGACTTTCAAAACCTCTACATGCAGGCCTGGCAATCGGGGCTGAAGGGGCTGGCCACGTATCGGCCAAACGCTGTGTTGGGCTCGGTGCTGAGCGTCACGCCAACGGCAAGTGCCACGGTGATGAAGCTCAACGACGCCAACCAGCGCCTGGCGCTCGACCGCCTGCCCGCACCGGTGCTCTCGTCATTGCGCTGGCCGGGCCGGCCTGAGCTGCCTGCGGGCAACTCGGCCTGGACCTTCATGGTTCACCACCCCTTCGGTGAGTTCGCGCTGTTCGTCGGAGAGCTGGCCACCGAAGGCAGCGGCCCGCAGCCGTTTGAAGTTTGGGTCAACGGCGCAGAACAACCCCGGGGTCTGGGCGCGCTGGCCAAGACCTTGTCGATGGACTTGCGCGCCAACGACCCGGCGTGGTTGCAACTCAAGCTCGACGCATTGGCCACCGTGGCCGAAGAGCGCGCCTTCGAGATGCCGTTCCCACCCAACGGCGAGCGCCGCTTGTTCCCGGGCGTGGTGGCCGCCACGGCGGCCGTGATCCGCTGGCGCTGCGAGCAGCTCAAGGCCTTGCCAAGACTGGGCCGAAACGGCCCCACACCGGTGATCGACGCCATGTTCGCCCGCGACGAGCCCCACACCGGCCCCTCGGGCACGCTGGCCTGGGCGGTCGACGTGAGCAACCCGGCCACCGACGAAGAATTCACCCTCACGCTGAAGGAAGTGACGCTGCCCGGCCCCGACGGCGTGGCCGTCACACGCCCTTGCGCCGTGGGTTTTTCCGGCAACTACCCACGCGCGCTGGATGGTCTGGCACGTGTGCTCTCACTCGACATGCGGGTGATCGACCCCGCGTGGATCGGCATGAAGCTGCGCAAGCTGCTCAACTACGCCGAGCCGCTGGGCCACTTCATGGCCTTCGTGCCCGGCTTGCCGCACGGCGAGCGCCGCCAGCAGACCTGGCCATCAACGGTGGCGTACCTGGCGCGTCTCATCATTCACCGCTACGCGATGCTGGGTGTGTTGACCGAAGAGGGTTTCCCGGTGCGCGACATGGGCGTGCTCGAAGCCCCGGAAGACGCTGCGTCAGGGCCGGTGCTCACCGGCAAGATCTGCCCGGAGTGCGGCAACCCGAATGTGATCCACAAGGACGGGTGCGACTTCTGCACCGCGTGCGGTTATGTGGGGCAGTGCGGGTAGGGCGCGCCTGCCCTGAAAATCACCGGCGGAATGAACCGTCGGCTGCGATGTACGACAGGTCAACGAAGTCAAGGCCCGAGTGGTCGGTGGTGCTGTAGCTCAGCTCCGTGCCACCCACGCCACCACCGATGTCCACCCGATTGAATGACTCAAGGGCTTTCTTGATGGAGGCACGTGTGATGCCGTCTTTGTCTTTGGCGGCACGCTTCAAGGCAATGACAAGCACCTTGGACGCCGCATAGCCTTCGATCATGGCGGGAGTGAGCTGAGTGACGCCCTTCGCGGTCGCCAGACGAGCGGCTTCTGCAATCATGGGCGACGCCAATCGGCGTTCACTGGGGAAGACCTGGCTCACGATGACGCCGGTGGCCTGTTCGCCAAGCGCGTCAATGAAGCCCTTGGCGGCATTGTTCGACAAGGTGGCGACGGTCACTTTCGACCCAGCCGCGCGCAATGCCTTGACACCGGTAGAGACCGAGACAGGCGTGCCAATGAGCAGCAGGCCGAGCGGTTTCGCCTCAAGGGTTTTCGCAACGCACGCCGAGTAGTCGGGTTTGAACTTGTCGATGGGCTCGTTGAGCGCCGTCTGCTTGCTGGCGGCCTTGAAGACATTCAGCGAGCCTTGGAGAGCATCGACGCCGAACGAATCGTTGACGTAGCAGATGCCAACACGTTCCAGGCCGCCCATGCCAAGGTGGCGCGTGAGGTGCTCGGCCTCCTTCTGGTAGGTGGCGCGAACGTTGAACACCCAGGGCTGAACAGGCTTGTGCAACACCACGGCGCCTGTCGACGGCGCGAGCAACACGATGCGAGCTTCAGCCAGCAAAGGCAGCATGGCTTCCGCATGAGGCGTACCCCGGTTCAGGAAGAGCGCGACCACCTTGGGGTCAGCGATCAGCTGTTTGGCGTTCTGTGCGGTGAGCGGAGCCTGGTTCTTGTCGTCGAGCGACACCAACTCGATTTGTTGACCAGCGACTCCGCCCTCGGAGTTCACGTAGTCGATGTAGAGGTTGGCTCCAAGATTGATTTCCTTCACGGCCGCAGCCACGGGGCCAGTCAGGCCGGTGGTTTGACCGATACGGATCTGCGCAGAGGCGGTGCCAGCTGCAATCAGATTGAGGAGAGTCGCTGCGACGCACACGACGCTCGTTGTGAACTTAATCATCAATGACCTCTGTTTCACAAATATCTAGACCCTTTGCGGTATTGCTACCCAAGGGAAATATTGTTATGGCGCCCTGTCAGCCCAGTTTAGCCCGCGGGTTCGGCATCCGAACGATGTTGCCAAGTGGTTTCCGACAATAGTGAGCAGCAATGCTATTTTTCCAACACGGCATCGCTCGACACGTCGGGATGAGAGGGGGTTTCCACGGGCTTCTCTTCGGCTTCGCCCGAGACAACGGCTGGCTGCCTACTGCTCACCGCTGCGATGCAAGCGATGGAGCCAAGCAGAGCGACGGCACTCACCAGGAAGAGCGGCCGGTAGGAATCGAGGTAGGTCACTGCAAAAGCCATCAGGAATCCACCTGCGCCCTGGGCCAAGGAAAAGCTGAAGGTGGCCTTGCCCCAGACGGGTCGATTGAGCGCCGGCCCAACCACCTCCAGGGTGTAAGACGCCACAAGCGCCAAAACACCAGGCGTGCAGATGCCCATGAGCAGCGACGAAGCGAACAGGGCGGGCGCGGTGCTTGTCCATACCGGAAGCGCAGCGGCGACCGCCTTGAGGGCAAAGCCGGCTAGCAGGCAGCGTTTTGTGCCGAACGTGTGGGCCAGCCTGCCCGCCAGCAGTGGCCCAACGGCAGCGCCGAAGCCGAACACGGACCAGTAAAAGCCTCCTGAGGCGAGCGTCATGCCCATGTCTCGCACCAGGTAGTCGACCCAGAACATGGTGTGCGCGAGGTACCCGACGGCATTGAGCCCGTGCGCGACGAGGATCAACCAGACTGTGCGCCCCGACACCTGAACGGTTGCTGCCGCATCAGGTGCAGCCGGCAACTCAGTGGGCCACTGCCGCCAAGAACCCAGCGTGAGCGCCAGACACAAAACCCCCAAACCCAGCCAGGCGCCTTCGACACCGCGAAATACCAGGGGCAGGAGGTGGTCGCCAATGACCACAACCGCACCCAGGCCGGCGATCAACGCTGGCACCAGGATGCCCGACACGACGGGGCCCAACCCGACTCCGGAAAACACGATGCTGCTTGCGCGAACACGAACGGCAGGGTCGTGACGAGGAACAACGAGGGGGCCTGGGAGCACCATCAATACAGCACCACAAGCGCCGGCCAGCACTCTCCAAAAGTAGTACCAGGCCACAGGCCCACCGCTGAAAGCCGACGCGAAGAAGCTGATGGAAATCAGCAGCATGCTGGCCCGAATGAGGGCGGCAGGCGAATAGCGCTGGGCCAGCCAGTCGGAGCGCCACGAACCGACGACATAGCCGAAGAGGGTGGCAACACTGAGTTGTGATGCCTCACCCTTGGTGAACCAGCCCGCGTCGATCAACGCAGGCATGAGCGCGATGAATGCAAAACGGCCAATGCCGTTGCCAACCAGCGTCGCGCACAGCCCGGCAAGGCTCAGTCGGTTCAGTGCTCCTTCGAGCATTTCGGCAAGCGAGACATCGACGGTGGCAGGTGCCTAGGAAAGAGCGCCATAGAGAGAAGCGAATGCGGAAGCGTATTCAGGGCTGGGTACTGAAGAGGTCTCGGTGACCTGCGCAAGGCGAAGTGTCGTTTCTCCCGTGACCATCGAAAGCATCTTGCTGACTGCGCGCCCGGCGTCAACCAGGGCGGTGGAGTTCACGCCTGAACGTGGCACGACAAAGGTGTACCACTTGACGCCCTCGGTAGGAATGCCCAGCGACCACGCGTTGTCTACGGCGGTTCCTCTCGCCGACACCCAGTTGAAATCACGGCTCACTTCGATGCCACCTGGGTGGAAAGACCCGTTCTGAAAGAGCCTGACGTACCCAGCATCCAGCAGGCTTCGCAGAAGCGGTGATGCGTCGTCGGCAGGGCTGTGCATTGAAATTCTTGCCTTGATCAAGGCATCAACGGCCACTGAACACTCCGGCCACTGAACGGAAGCGACTCGCATCGGCTCGTCGGATCCAGCAGATCGGCATTCGGCTCCGGGCCCAAACCCCGCATCCAGCACGCCAGCCTCAATGAGGGCCAGCATCTCGGCGATTCGAGACACCGGCGGGCCGACCGCGATCCTGTTCATGATCGGAGCAAATTCCGACAAGAGCCAGCGATGCGAGGCCTCGGTGAGGCCTCCAAAATCAATGGCGGCACGGAGGTTGTCGCG